>JAABUE010000147.1 GCA_011389535.1 Anaerolineales bacterium | reverse complement strand
TCTCTGCCTTCGCAAGGGTGCTGCCGGTTCTTTACACAACCTTCATATTTCCTTTCACGGATGTTCATCTGCGGGGATTACACTCCTTGTGGTTGCAGGTACAATATTAGCAGAGAGAATATTGTTGCGAAGAATTCTTCGACATTTCTCTGTGATCTCCCTGGATGGTTTTTAGATGATGAACAGGTAAACCGATGTCAAATGCAAAAATCCTGGTGATCGACGACGAGCCCAGCATCGTCAATCTGGTGACGGCCTACTTGAAGCCGGAAGGCTACGAACTCTACACCGCTGCGGATGGCGAAGCCGGGCTCAAAGCGGCGCGGGCCTTCAAACCGGATTTGATCGTGCTGGACGTGATGCTGCCCGGCATGGACGGCGTCGAGCTGCTGACGCGCCTGCGGCGCGAATCGGACGTGTACGTCATCCTGCTGACCGCCCGCACGGAGGAGACCGACAAGATCGTCGGCCTGACGGTAGGCGCGGACGATTACGTTACCAAGCCGTTCAGCCCGCGCGAGTTGACGGCGCGCATCAAGGCGGCGCTGAGGCGCATCCAGACGGGGGCAGGCCTGGGCGCGGAGGGAGGCGTGTTGAACTTCCGTCATGTGCGTATAGACATTGGGGGGCGGCAGGTCACGGTCGATGAAAATCCCGTCGGATTGACCGCGATCGAGTTCGACCTGCTGCACGCGCTGGCCGAAAACCGCGGGCGCGTGCTGACCCGCGAGCAGCTGCTCGAGAAGGTCTGGGGCGGGGAGTACTACGGCGAGATGCGGGTGGTGGATGTGCATCTCGGGCACGTCCGCCAGAAGCTGGGCAATCCGGATCTGATTGCCACGGTGCGGGGCGTGGGTTATCGCTTCCAGGATGAGCCGCTATGATGAAAACCATCCGGACGCACCTGGGGGTCAAGCTGTTCCTTTCCTATTTCGTCGTGATCCTAGTCGGCGTGCTGGTCCTGGCGCTGACCGTCCCGGCCATTTTGCCGCAGGCCTTCAACCGTCACCTGGGGAATATGGGCATGATGGGCGGCAGCGGCCAGGGATTTGGCTTTGGCGGCGGGCAGGGGCCAGGTATGATGGCGGACCTGTATAGCGGCTTCCGCGACGGTGTCTTCGAAGCCCTGGGCTGGGCGGCTGTGGCTGCGGTGCTGGTGGCGGTTTTGATCAGCCTGCTGTTCAGCCGTAGAATTTTGCAGCCCCTGCGCGCAATGATGCAGGCCAGCCAGCGCATTTCTGAAGGCCACTATGACGAGCGCGTTCAAGTCGGGGGAGCGGATGAGCTGGGGCAGCTGGCCGAGCGCTTCAACCAGATGGCTGAAAAGCTGCATCAGGTGGAAGCGATGCGCCGCCAGTTGATCGGTGACGTCAGCCACGAGCTGCGCACCCCGTTGACCGCCATCAAAGGCTCGATGGAAGGCCTGATGGACGGCGTGCTGCCTGCCAGCGACGAGACCTACCAGCAGATCCACCAGGAGGCCGACCGCCTGAACCGGCTGGTGGACGACCTGCAGGAGCTCAGCCGGGTGGAATCGGGCGCGTACGAACTGGACCTGCGGCCGACGCAGATTGCGCCGCTGCTGGAGACGCTCGGCAAACGTTTCCGCCAGCAGTTCGAGGCCAGGCGCGTCGAACTCGACCTGGACCTGCCAGCCGGCCTGCCGCCGGTCCTGGCCGACGAGCACCGCATCCTGCAGGTGCTGACCAACCTGACGGCCAATGCCCTGCAGTACACCCCCGCAGGCGGGACCGTGACCATCAGCGCCGCGCGTACAAACGGAAGCATCCGGATCACGGTCCGTGACACGGGCGCCGGCATCGCGCCGGAGCACCTGACGCATCTCTTCGACCGCTTCTACCGCGTGGACAAGTCCCGCTCGCGGGCGGCAGGCGGCAGCGGCATCGGTTTGACAATTGCAAAGTATTTAGTCGAAGCGCACGGGGGGAAAATCTGGGTGGAGAGTGAAGGAATAGGAAATGGCAGCAAGTTTTCGTTCATGCTACCGGTGGCGTAACCGGTTAGTGCAGCGGAAGATTTCTCCCTGCGGTCGAAATGACACGCGCTCTCCGGTCGGAATGGCAAGCGTTTTACAGCCTTTCGTTTTCCAATTTTCCATTCATGTAGATGATCGTGAGGGCAAGGATGAGAAACGCGAGGATCCAGCCCAACATAGCGCCCCAGGTGCCTAGGACAACGGTGCGGGTGGCCCCGGTATTCCCTATCCAAAGAAAATTCGTGACGATGCCATGAACCATGGCGTTGAACAGGCCGGCAACCCCGAAAACAACAAAACCTTGTTCCATATCGTTCAACGATAGCTGTTCGATCACTGGCAGTCCATGTTTTGCCAATAGCAGCCTTCCATAGTAGATGGCAACAGCATAGACAACGATTGTCAGAGCAAGAGAGAGGATCGAATAGAGAAACCAGGAGGTTGTCCCAAGGAATATGGGTATTGCCCCCATATTCTCTTCCGGCGAAACAATGACCGAAATAAGACTCCTGAGCTCAGCAAGCACGTCAATCATAGGGATAAGGAAGAAACATCCCAGGGCCAGCCAGAGAAACAGACTAATAGAACGCTGTTCAAGAATTGGGTTCCGAAGAATGATCCTTCCTGAAACCCACAGCGCCGGAATGACAACGAGAAACATGATGATGTTTGAGATGGAGTATACAATCTGAAAATTTGCGTCCACTGGGACCTCCTTTGATTTGCCAGTTTCACGGGAACTTCGCGGACGGTAATGCTTTGAATGAACGCCCCAAATAACTATAGCATGATCAGTTGGTGATTTCAATAATCTGTAAGGATAAATTCATTCGATCCCTACCGGCGTCAACAACGAACCTGGCCCCGGGAGGAGTTTCTTCATGCCAGGCTCCTTTGTTTGGTTAATTGTATATTGATTTTGTATCCGTTCAATCAATCGGGGTATGAGGTCACCCATTATTCTTTCTTTTGAGGCGTGTTTTACAGAAGCAGCCTGCCCTTGTAAGAAAAGAACTCGTATACTATAAAAGGCTTACTAAATTATTTCTCGGAGGAATTATGCCGCCTTTGTTCATGCGTCTGCGCAAACCCGTCGAGCGGGATGGCGCGGAGTTTTATCTCTTCCTGGTCCTGTTGAGCTATGCCGCCAGCATTGCACTCACCCGCCTGTTCCTGGAACTGACCGGCTACCCTCAGCTTGGCAACCAGACCCTGCACATCGCCCACGTGCTCTGGGGCGGTCTGTTGTTGTTTATCAGCGCTACCCTCATGCTTATCTATGCCAACCGCTGGGTATACCGGCTTGGCGCAGTCCTGGCCGGCGTGGGAGTGGGTCTCTTTATGGACGAGGTGGGCAAATTCATCACCCAGACCAACGATTATTTTTATCCGCCCGCCGCCTCCATTATTTACGCCTTTTTTCTGTTGGTGGCAATTTTCTACATGGAGGTGCGCAAGCCCAAACAGCGCGATGCGCGCCTGGAACTGTACTCCGCCCTGGATGCCTTCGAAGAAGTGCTGGAGCGCGATCTGGACCCGGTCGAGCGCGCCAGCCTGGAAGAAAGGTTGCACTTTATCGTAGAGAACGCTGAACATTACGAGTATGCCAACCTGGCGGAGGAGTTGCTGCAGTTCATCCAGTCCAGGCATATCCAACTAGTGGAGCGCCGTCCCAGCAGGTTCGAGCGTTTTTTCGAGTTCTTGACCGGGATAGACGAGCGCTGGCTCACCCGGGCACGCCTGAAAGCCATCTTGTTGGGTGGCTTGAGCATGTTCGGAATCTGGGCCATGTTTGACCTGGCGCGTTGGTTTTTGGCCACCGGCTCTCCTTCCCCTGAGTATTTGATCCAGGTACTGCTGGAGCAGATCACCGACGGCCGGGTGACCGGCGTTACCGGCCTGGCCTGGCTGACCGGCACGAAAGCGCTCAAAGCGGCCTGCGGCCTGGCGCTCCTGGTCGGGATCGGATTGTGGCTGGCAGGGCGCGAGGAGCGAGCCTTGCGCTTGATTTTCCTCGTCATGCTGCTGTTCCTGACCGTGGTCAATTTGCTGGAATTTTATTTCGAGCAGTTTTCAACTATCGTGCCTGCAATCCTCCAGGTGGTGCTGCTGCTGTTCCTGATCCACTACCGCAGGCGTTTTATGAGCGAAGTGCTCGGAAAAAAAAGCAACATCTGATGTCCCGTTTCGAGCTCCTCGCCTTCGATGCCGACGATACCCTCTGGCAGAACGAGCGCCTGTATCTGGAAGCGCAGGCCAAATTTGCCGGGCTGCTGGCTCGCTACCACTCTCCCGAGAGGATTCGGGAACGCCTGTACCGGGCCGAGACCAGGAACCTGGAGCATTTCGGCTACGGCGTCAAAGCCTTTGCCCTGTCCATGATTGAGACCGCCGTCGAATTGACCGAAGGCCGGATTTCCGGGCAGGACCTGCAAACGTTGGTGGACCTCGCCAGAGGAATGCTGCATGTGCGAGTCGAATTGTTGGAAGGCGTCTTGGAGACACTTGATCTGTTGAAGAAACGCTTTTCCCTGATGCTGCTGACCAAGGGAGACCTGTTCGAGCAGGAGAACAAGATCGCTCGTTCGGGACTGGCTGGCTGCTTCCGGTATATCGAGATTGTCAGCCAGAAGACGGCGCCCGTGTATCAATCCCTGCTAGAGAGGTATTCTGTCTCACCCGGAAGGTTTCTGATGGTGGGGAACTCGCTGCGCTCCGACATCCTGCCAGTGCTGGAAATCGGCGGGCATGCCGTCTATATCCCCCACGAACTGACCTGGCAGCACGAACACGCCGACCCGCCGCCAGCCGGTCAATCCGGATACTATCAACTGGCGCACGTTGGACTGCTACCAGCACTACTCGAGCAGATGGAAACAGGATAACGTTGGGGCTATGTCACTTCGACCGGAGGGAGAAGTCTTCTGTTGCCGTGCTGTAAGATTTCTCCTCGCTGAGTTTACCCTGCCGTCTCGTACCCCGTGTTTATGGGGCACTCGCACCGGCGTGCTCGCGGCACGACCCCGCAGGATTGCGGGGCGAACGGTGAGCATGTCGAAGGGCTCGTCGAAATGACAAAAGCGAGGGGCGTTCGCAGCCTGCTTTGAGCGGCTGAGAGATCAGGAACCCCCATGCAATACCTCGCGGTCCGCCTGGTCAGCTTCCTCTAAAATTTTTTGGACTTCAGCCTTCATCTCATCCGAAACGCCCGCTCTCATCGGGATGAACTTGACCATGTCGCGCGCCTGCCGCAACAAATCCTTGACCCCGGCGATATAGGAAAGATCGTTTTTACCCATCCCTTCAGGAACGGGAAAGTCGCGCCCTTCCTGGATCAGCTGCCGGGCGCGTTCGATGCGCTCAGCAGCGGAAATAAGTTTTGCCATTTGCTCCTCCTTTCAAAAAGAATATTGTACTTTCTTTCCTCTGACTGGAAACCCGGAACCTGCCGGGGTGGGTGCAGGGTGTTCCGGCGTTAGAGAACGCCTGTTGGACACGGAGCCTGTTGGACGCGGAGCCTGTTGGGCGTGGAGCCGGT
>JAABUE010000146.1 GCA_011389535.1 Anaerolineales bacterium | reverse complement strand
CAGCCAGCATGCCAAGACCGGTAACATAAATTCAAAACGCTTCTAAAAACAAGCATCCCCTCTGAAGAGAGGGGATGCTGCTTATCAGGGACCGATCAGGCTCGTGATCCATAGAAAGACATAAAATAAAATCGGCGGCGCGAAAGTCAGCCCGGAAAGCACCGCGGCCAGCCTGTTCTTGCGGCGCGCGAACGCGACCCATGCCCCGATCGCCATGATCAGTGGGAAGAGCGGGTAAGCCCAGACCGCGAGCACAAACGCCCATGCTTCCGGGCTTTCCCCCGTATCAAAGGCCATCACAGACAGCCCTGCCATCAAGGCCCAGATCAGGAGCGAGCCTATGGCCAGCAACTGCGAGACAATCAACCAGATCAACAAACCTGTCCGGCGTTCGGGTGGTGCAACAAGTATGGTCAATTCTAAGACCTCCTCTCTGAGAAAACTGTGCTAAATTAGCACAAAAATCTGTGTTTAAGTTATATTTCGAAAAGTCTGTAGTTTACGGAATCCACCGTTGAAACCCTGCCATTGAAGATGTTTTTTAACATAGAGGATATCGAAATAGGTTCTTCCTCCGGCCACCCTTCAGTCATTCCTAGTTCTGATCACAGGAAAGCTCATGAAAATCATCGCCCTCGAAAGAGAGACTCCTGATACAACAACCGAACGATTTAGACCTTATCTCAAAGCAGAAGCCGTTCGCGTCTGGGAGCTGTATAAGACCGGCCAGCTCCGTGAAATCTATTTCCGCCAGGACCGCAACGAAGCGGTATTGGTCTTGGAGTGCGCTGACGTTGAGGAAGCCCGCCAGCTGCTGGAAACCCTGCCGCTGGTACAGGCCGGATTGATCAATTTCGAGGTGATCCCGTTGATACCCTATCCCGGCTTCGAGCGGTTGTTCGGAAAATAAATTGATTGGCTCCCGGATATTAGGAAACCTCTTTACAGGTAAGTTCGCCAGATCAAACGCGCTCACTCCACTCACCAAACACTTCATGGCGTCCTAAAAACAATCCTTGGCGATCTTCGCGTTCTTGGCAGTTTAATTTTTTCCGGTATACTCAAACGCAATGGACATTTCCCAAACCATCCACCTGCTGGGCGATCTGCTCGGTAAAGTCATCTCGGAACTCGAGTCGCCTGAAATCTTCGATACCGAGGAGCGCATCCGCGCTAATGCCAAAGCCCGGCGCGCTGGGGATGGAGAGGCTGCCCGGAAGCTAGAGCAGGAAGTTGCGGCGCTTGATCTGGATGACGGCCGCGCTGTGGCGACCGCCTTTACTACTTATTTTGACCTGGTCAACCTGGCTGAAGAGATGCATCGCGCCAGCCTGCTGCTCCAGAATGAAGAGAACAACTATCCGGCGCCGCTCGAAGGCTCGATCAGCGAAGCAGTTGCAACTTTAAAATCACAGGGACTGACGCGGGAACAGATGTCTGCCCTGCTGAACGATCTTTCCATCGAGCTGGTCCTCACCGCTCATCCCACCGAGGCCCGCCGGCGCACCATCCTGTCCAAGATCAAACGCATCCATGACCTGGTAGAAGAGCTCAACAATAATGCCCACGCGAAGCGAGAACGAGAAACAATCACCGCAGCCCTGTCCGCTGAAATCTCCAACATCTGGCTGACAGAACGCGAACGCGCGGTCAAACCGGGCGTCGAGGATGAAGTGCGCACCGGGCTGTACTTTGTCGATTCGGTCTTCTGGGACACGATTCCCGTCCTGTACGACAACCTGGACCAGGCTCTAAAAGAAAACTACCCGGGGCTCCGGCTGGAACGTCCCTGGCTGGGATTGGCTTCCTGGATCGGCGGCGACCGCGACGGAAACCCGCTCGTCACCAGCGAAGTGACCGCCGAAACGCTGCGCTTACACCGCGGTCTGGCTGTTGAGAAACACCGCCAGATGCTCCAGGAACTGGCCCGCCATATGAGCATCAGTTCTGAGCGTATCCCGCCGCCAGCTTCCCTGACGGATTGGATCGAAAGCCGCCGTCCTTTTCCTGCCCGTGTGGCGTATATCGAGGACCGTTACGTTGTAGAACCATACCGGCTCGTGTTGTCCCTGCTGGCAGCGGACCTGGCGGAGGCCTCGCGCGAGGATATGGCCGCGCGCCTGCTCGAAACCGAGCCGCACCAGGCTCACGTCTATCTGGACGACCTGCTCGAGCCCATCGATATGATTGCCAGCGCCCTTCCCGAAACCCTGCTGCAGGGAGAATTCAATACCGCGCAAAACAAATTGCGCATATTCGGGCTGCACAGCGCCCGGCTGGACATCCGTGAAAATTCCAGCCGCATGAACAGCGTATTAAGTGAGATCTTGCGCGCGCTCGAAATCGCTCCTGATTTCGTCGGGTTGGGCGCTCCCGAACGGGTCAGCCTGCTCAACCGCCTGCTCAAAGAACCCGCTCCGCAATTATCCAGACATGCTGGCGTGACCCCGGCCACTGCCGAAACCTGGACGCTGCTCAAACTGATCGGCCGCGCTCGCGAAGTCTACGGTGACGAGTTGCTCGGCCCCTTCATCATCTCCATGGCCGAGTCAGCTGCCGACGTGCTGACCGTTTTGCTGCTTGCCCGCTGGGCCGGTTGTGACCGGGGCTTGCAGATCGCTCCCCTGTTCGAATCGATCGAGGACCTGGAAGCTGCTCCCGGTATCCTGGCTGATCTATTCACTTCGGATGTCTATCGCCCGCACCTTCTGAGTTGTGACGGCCAGCAAATGGTCATGATCGGCTATTCCGACAGCAACAAAGACGGCGGCTTCCTGATGGCCAACTGGGCGCTCTACCGGGCTCAGGAGCAGATCAGCCGTATTGCCCGGGATCATAACATCGCGCTGACCATCTTTCACGGCCGCGGCGGTACCATCGCCCGCGGAGGCGGGCCGGCCTACCGCGCCATCCGCGCCCAGCCAGCTGAAAGCATCCACGGGCGTTTCCGGCTGACAGAGCAGGGTGAGATCATCGCTTCCCGCTACTCCAATCCGGATCTGGCGCACCGGCACCTGGAACAGATCGTGAGCGCCGTCCTGATGGCATCCGCCCCTTCGGAGCGGGAGCAGCAGCGGGTCCCGGCGCGCTGGCGCGAGGCCCTCGACCGGATGTCTGCCGAAGGGCAGCGCGCCTACCGCGAACTGGTCTATGAGACGCCCGGATTCATCCAATTCTGGCAGGAAGCCACCCCGTTGGAAGAGATCAAACGCCTGCACATCGGTTCTCGCCCGGCGGCGCGCGCTGACGATCCCGGCGTGACCAAGATCCGCGCCATCCCCTGGGTCTTTTCCTGGATGCAGACCCGGTTCAACCTGCCAGGCTGGTACAGCCTGGGGACCGGCCTGAACGCTATCTCTGACTCAGGTTTGCTTCAAGAAATGTACAATAAATGGCCTTTCTTCCAGACCATGCTCGACAACACCGAGGTTTCCCTGTTGAAAGCAGACCTGGATATCGCCGCCCTGTATGTCGATCTGGTGACCGACCATGAACTGGCACAGACGCTTTTTGCAAATATCAAGGCTGAATACGAACGCACCCGGGCAGCCATCCTTGCGATCAGCGGGCACGAGTCCCTGCTGGAACTGGAGCCGGTCACCCAGAACGCCGTGCATTTGCGTAACCCCTACATCGACCCGTTGAACTACATCCAGGTCGAGATGCTGCGCCGTCTGCGCGCGCTATCCGACCCCGACAGCCCCGAAGCCGGCACCCTACGCGAAGTGATCTTCCTGACCATCAACGGCATCGCCGCCGGGCTGAAAAATACCGGGTAATCTCAAAAATCTCTCAAATGCTCATTGCGGATTTATCAAATCGAATAATTTCGCCTTACGCAAGTGCCGTGAAAGCAAAAGAAGAGCACAAAACCTTTGCGCTCTCCCAAAGGGACACCGCCTTCGGGACGGTGTTCGCGGTTCAAGACAATCACATCTTTTAATAGAAAACGTCAGCATTATCCGTTTCAAGCTCCATATCTCTTTTCATGAGGAGCTTCCCTTTTCCCTGCTATAATCACGCGGTTGTCCCATCATAGAATCTCAGATAACCCATGAACACATCCCCTCCTCAAAAACCTGTCCACAAGCTGGTGCTCACCGCAGCTTATTACCTGTCCTTCATTATGCTCGGCTTGTTGGTCGCTGCTGAAGGCCCCGCCCTGACCGGCCTGGCGGAGAACACCTCCAGCACGCTCGACCAGATCAGTCTGATCTTCGTCTTTGGCTCACTTGGCTATCTGGTGGGTTCCCTGCTTGGCGGCCAGGCCTACGACCGGATTCCCGGCCACCGCGTGATTGCGTACACATTATTGACGATTACGGTCTGCACGAGCCTCGTCCCGTTGATGCACAGCCTGTGGTTGCTTCTGCTGGTCCTGTTCATTCTCGGGCTGGCCAAAGGCGCGCTGGACGTGGGCGGCAACACCCTGCTGCTATGGGCGCATGGCGAAAAAGCCGGTCCTTTCATGAACGGACTGCACTTCTTTTTTGGCCTGGGAGCCGCTGCAGCACCGCTCATCCTGGCCAGGGTGCTTCATATCACTGGCGACATCCAATGGATGTTCTGGCTGTTTGCGCTGTTCAGTTTTCCCCTGGCCCTCTGGCTGTGGGTATTGCCCGAACCGCCCGCAAGAGCTGCGACGCATGAAAACGGAAACGCGCCCTTCCCCGTCCTCCCTGTGGTGTTGCTCGTGCTGGCATTTGTGCTATACGTCGGTGCAGAAGTAGGCTTCGGGAATTGGGTCTACACGTATGCGCTCACGTTGGGTTTGGGCACCAACATCACCGCCGCCTACCTGACGTCTGCATTCTGGGGTACGTTCACGCTTGGGCGCCTGCTTGGGGTATGGGTCTCGACCCGTCTCCGCCCTGCCACGATCCTGATCGTGGACCTTTTGGGCTGCCTTGCCAGCCTGGGCGTGATCCTGCTCTGGCGCGACTCTGCCACAGCCTTATGGGCGGGCGCTATAGGGCTGGGACTGTTCATGGCTTCCGTTTTCCCCACCACCCTGATGCTGGCCGGGGAACGAATGCGGATCACTGGCGCGATGACCGGCTGGTTCCTGGCAGGCGCAAGCATCGGGGGCATGATCCTGCCGTGGGGCATCGGGCAGGCTTTCGTCCGGATCGACCCGGTGGCAATGCCCATCCTGGTGCTGATTAGCGTGGTTGTCAACCTGCTGGTCCTTCTGCTCTTCCTGTCCCGCCGGCCTGCATTGGAGCTCGAACCAGCATAGCACTCTCCGCATGCCTGGGTCATTGCAAAAACTCCCAAGTTTGCTTCTAGCGATTATTTTAGGACTTACGCAGTTCTCGAAAAGGTACCGAAAATAAGGGGTGCGGGCGTAGCCCCGCACCCCTTATTTTCGGGCTTCCCTCAGTCAACTGCGTAACTCCTGTATTTGTAAAGTGACAAATTTGTTCTAAATTAGCAACAATTCGTTTAGCCTAAGAAACAATATTCAGGTATAATCTCCATCGGTTCTGCTCGACCTGCCCCCCTCAGGCCGGGCAGAACCATTTAACAGCCAAACCACTTCCTTTGGGGGATACCCCCAGTAAATTCCGGGAAACCCACCGCTATCAAGTATAGAA
>JAABUE010000145.1 GCA_011389535.1 Anaerolineales bacterium | reverse complement strand
CATGGGGTCCGGCACGGTCCTGGACACGGCCCGTTTCCGGTACATGCTGAGCGACCATTGCGGGGTCGATCCACGCAATATCCACGGCTACATTCTGGGCGAGCACGGCGACAGCGAAATCGCACCCTGGTCGCTCACGCACATCGCCGGGATGCCGATGGACGAGTATTGCGCCATTTGCCGGAAGTGCGAAGATTGGAAACAGGTACAGGGCGACATCCTGGAAAGGGTTCGCAAGTCGGCGTATCACATCATCGATTACAAGGGCGCCACCAACTATGCCATCGGCCTGGCGCTCGTGCGCATCATCGGCGCCATTCTCCGCAACGAGCACAGCATCCTGACGGTATCCGTACGCCTGAACGGGGAGTACGGCATCCACGACGTCTGTCTGGGGGTGCCGTGCCTCGTCTCCGATCAAGGCGTCGAACGCGTGATAGAGGGCAAGCTGAGCGCCGGCGAGCAAGCGGGGCTGCTCCATTCCGCCAGCGTGCTTCAGGACGCCTGGAAACAGCTGCAGGAAGAATCACCGTCATGAAAACCAGGACCGGCGGACAGCGGCCATCCAGCCGGGAGAGACCTTCAAGTACGAGTTCATCTTCCCGGATGCCGGCGACCGAACTGTTGGTGGCCAAGCTGGGAGACCGCGTCTGGATGCCTGCCAACCTCAACGGCATGGGCGGGCACGGCCACATGAACGCATCACGGGGAGAAGGAGTAAACAATGAAGGAAATTCTTAGCGACGCAAGTTGGTCACCTTACCTGGTCGGCATCGGCATCGGCATCGTTTCGTGGCTGGCATTTCTCTTTTCGAATCATCCGCTGGGGGTGTCTACGGCCTTCGCCAAGACCGCCGGCATGATCGAGAAGCGCTTTCGCGGTCCGCAGGTCGCCGAGAAACCGTACTACCGCGAAAACAAACCGGCCGTCGACTGGGAATGGATGCTGGTACTCGGACTCTTGCTGGGAGCGCTGACAGCAGCCTGGCTATCCGGAACCATTCGGTGGGAATGGGTTCCGCCGATGTGGGCCGCCAAGTTCGGGACGAATGCGGCGCTTCGGCTCGGGGTGGCCGTTTTCGGTGGAATCTGCGTTGGATTCGGCGCCCGCTGGGGCTGCGGATGCACCAGCGGACATGGAATCAGCGGCACGCTGCAACTCGTATTGAGCAGTTGGCTGGCTGTGATATGTTTCTTCGTTGGCGGCGTGGCCACCGCCTTCCTGCTGTACCGGGCAATCTGAATCAAGGAGGCATTCTATGCTCAAGGAAATATATAGCCGCAAGTACCTGCAGTTTGGACTCGGTCTTGGCTTCGGCTTTTTGTTTGGCTTTCTGCTGCAGAAAGGCCGGGTCTGCTACTACGACGTCATCCTGGGCCAACTGTTGCTCGAGGACTTCACCGTGCTGAAAGTGATGCTGACGGCCACCGTGACCGGCATGATCGGTGTTTATGCGATGCGCTCGGCAGGGTGGGTCACGCTTCACAAGAAGGCCGGATCCATTGGCACGAGCATTCCCGGTCCGCTGATTTTCGGAATCGGATTCGCCACGCTGGGCTACTGTCCCGGCACGGCGGTGGGTGCGGTGGGGCACGGAGCGCTGGACGCGCTGATCGGAGGCGTCCTCGGTATCATGATCGGGGCGGGACTTTACGCGGCGCTCTACCCGAAGCTGAAGCAACGGGTTCTCAACGTCGGTTCATTCGGTGACAAGACGCTGATTGACATCCTGCCGGTACGCAACCCGTGGGTCGTCATCGTGCCGGTTGCGATTCTGATCGTGGCTTTTCTCGTCGTTCTGGAGATGGTGGGATTCTGATGGAGATGCATAAGGAAACCTGACTTTGTTTCGACGGAGGATGAGATATCAAGGATACACGAAATCATATCCGGACGGTGATTGACATCCTGCTACTGTTGTGTGCACTACCACTTGTCGGAATCGTCGCGGCGGGCAAACCGATCGGCCCCTATCTGGAATTCCCGCCCTTGAGGCAATATGTCGAACATGCCGGGTTTTCATGGCCGGTCTTCATTGCGCTGGCCATGCTGGTTCTCGCGCTGGTTTTACCATTTGTCGTCCGCGTGCTCCGCTCACAGCCCTGTCAAATGACAACCGCGCAACCGGTGGCTCCGTTTCCCTGGTGGGGTTGGTTGGGCGTCGCCATCACGGGCATCAACTGGGTGCTGGCATGGAACCGGTTTGCCTGGTTCGCGCCGTTGCAAGCGTTTACGTTCTCACCCTTTTGGTTCGGCTATATCCTGATCGTCAACGGACTGACCTGGCGTCGCACGGGGCAGTGCATGCTGCGGAACCGGCCTCGCACCATGGCCTGGCTTTTTATCATCAGTGCCGTATTCTGGTGGTATTTCGAATACCTGAACCGGTTCGTCCAGAACTGGCACTACGAGGGGATCGGCGCGCTCTCCGGAATGCAGTATTTCATCTATGCCACCCTGCCTTTCTCCACGGTGTTGCCGGCCGTGCTGGGAACCCGCGAGCTGCTGGGAACCTATCCGCGCCTGTCGTGCGGCCTGGAGGATTTCGTGCCGGTGCGCACGCGCCATCCCCGCGCCTGGGCCGCGGCCGTTTTCGCGCTTTCGTGCCTCGGCCTCTTGGGACTGGGACGATGGCCGAATTTCCTGTACCCGCTGCTGTGGCTGGCCCCGTTGCTTGTGATCACCTCTTTGCAGTGCTGGCGCGGACAGCGGACCTTGTTTTCGGATCTGGCGACAGGCAACTGGCGGCATGTCGTCCTGCTGGCCATGGCGGCGTTGATCTGCGGGTTCTTCTGGGAGCTGTGGAACCTGCACAGCCAGGCCAAGTGGCTCTACAGCGTCCCCTTTGTCGGACGCTTTAGGCTCTTTGAGATGCCGATTCTCGGCTATGCCGGCTACCTGCCCTTCGGACTGGAATGCGCGGTCGTGGCCGATTTCCTGCTGCGTCCCGGACGAACCGCCGCACGGTGTTCTGGAGGACGATCCCGGTGAATGCTACCCCATCGATGTGCTGGCGGCGGCGACAGTCAACGGCCGCCTGGATCATGCCTACACACTGAGTTCACAGATTATCGCGGCGACCTGGCCCTTGCCCGACGGCAGCCTGCTGGGCCCCCAGCTCCTGTCCAGTTTCCGCCATGCACCCTATCTGGGCGAGGCCTGCATGTTGTTTTTCCTGTCACTGCGTCCAATTCGCGATCTGGGCCGGCCTGCTGCTTGCCGCTGTCGTGCTCGTGGCGACTCACCACGAGCTTTTCGCCCTGCCCGCAATCCTGATTGCACTCGTTCTGCCCCTCCGGCAGCGACGCCTAAATCCCAATCATAATCACGCAAGGGAAGCGGCCGCGCGTGGTTCTCGAAAGCGGAATGATACGCGAACGCCGCTTTACATTGGCGGGGATCTTCCAGAACAGCGCGGGTCGACGGCGGCAGGTCGAGGCCCCAGGTCAAAAAGAGAATGGCTGCACTGAAACCTTGACACTCGGGGCACAAAGCCGTTTCATGTTAAAGGTTGGCTCAGCAAACGAAACCCAATCCAAACATTTTATCAAGAAGACGAGGACCGCTACTCTGCCTGGCATATTAAGGGGCCACGCAAAAATATCTTCACATTTTCGACGTCGCTGCATCCCACCCGCCTGCGTTGTGAAAACACGGAATATCGGAAAAAATTATGGCGAATCAAAGACCAAACTTACTTTTGATCCTGACAGATCATTGGCGTGGTGACAGCCTTGGTCGACTGAACCACCCTGTGGCGGAAACGCCACACCTCGACAGCATCTCACTCAAAGGCGTAACCTTTGTTAACGCTTTCACGCCCTGTGCTTCGTGCATCGCGGCTCGGCGCTCACTGATGACCGGCATGCGGCCGAGTTCGCATGGAATGCTGGGCTATCAAGACGGTCAACCCTGGCCCTACCATCATACCCTGGCAGGTGAGCTCTCCCGGGCCGGATACCAGACCATCAATGTCGGCAAGACACATTTCCATCCCCAACGGCTTCACCTGGGCTTTGAAGAATTGGTTATTCCCTCCGACTATGACGAATGGATCGAGAGGGAGACAAAACTAGTGCGTGCCAGATATGCGCATGGTGTTCAAGGCAATTCGTGGATGGCGAGGGCCCATCCCTTGCCCGAAATCCAGCAAGAGGAAACCTGGTTGACCAACCAGGCTATGGAGCGTCTAAACAAACGAGATCCGGAACGCCCGTTCTTCATGTGCCTCTCGTTCAACGGGCCGCACCCGCCCTGGTGCCCCCCTGAATATTTTTTTGATCTCTTTATGAGCAAGGACATTCCACAGCCCATAGTGGGCGATTGGGCGCAGGATTATGCCGGGAACCCATCGCATCCGTTGGATGTCAATGCGTGGCACGGTAAGATCGCTCCGGAATTGAATCACCGTGCCCGAGCGGGATACTACGCGTACTTGGCGTATATAGACGCGCAAATTGGACGTTTTGTGGAATACTTGAGTCGGTCCGGTCTTCTGCACGACACCATGGTGGTCTTTACTTCTGATCATGGCGAAATGCTCGGAGATCACCACCTCTGGCGCAAGGTCAACGCAAGCGATCCTTCGGCACGGATTCCGTTTATTGTTCAACCCCCTTCAGGATGGACGCCGCGCCATGACGAAGAAGACGCATCCCTTATCGGATTGGAAGACATTATGCCAACATTTTTGGACGCCGCGGGTGTAGATATCCCGGGTACTGTCGAAGGGAAGAGCATGATGCCATTATTGAAAGGCGATGCGATGGCGTGGCGCTCATATTACCATCATGAACACGCTCCATGCTATGCGCCCGACTATGCTTATCAATGCCTTACCGGTACGGAGTGGAAATATGTATGGAACCCGATTGTCGGTACGGAACTCCTATTTGACCGGGTCAACGATCCTCACGAATTGTGTAATCTTGCGCTTTCCCCCGATCATGCCGATGTAGCGGGGTATTGGCGCTCACTATTGGCCCGCGAACTTCAGGGCCGCCCCGAGAGTCTATCGGATGGCGAGAAACTCAGAACCGGGAACGTGCCCGTCTGGCGTGCGCCAAAAAAGAATCTCACGCTGTAAAGACGATAAGGGTTCTCACAAAAATTAATTTCAGAACTCCTTACCTCGACAATTTGATTTATGGGGTGGCAATCATCTGATTGTACCGCAATAGCAGGCGGATTGTCTCTTTTGGTATCGGCACACAATCGGAAGCCATCCGGTATGGGGGCATTTTGTGTGCCCTACCTGCGTTGTTGAGTAATGGCCTGCTATCGGGCCGAATCTTCGTTCGCCGAACAGGCGGTCTGTATGCCACGCGGGGAAACCGTAACAATGAAGTTGGCCGAAAGGGGCAGCCTGGTCGGAACCACACCGGATACGATCTGGCTCCGGGAGGTCCGCAAGCTGACCGAAAGCGGCCATCAGACCAGCCTGATCAGCACCGCCTACGGGCTCGATCACACCGTTCTGGCAGCCCGGATGTTCACCCGATGGTGTCACTTTAACTTCCAAGAGGTAAGGAGTTCTGAGGATTAAGCTGATTACGAGTATGAAGTATCACTTAGGGCTGACGCCCCACCGCGAATGATCGATCGGACAGAAAGAAAGACACATGTCCAGCGTATTCGAGCGCTATCTCACGGTATG
>JAABUE010000144.1 GCA_011389535.1 Anaerolineales bacterium | reverse complement strand
CCGTGGAGCTGACCTACGGCCTGGAACGCATCCTGATCGCGCTCAACAACGCCAAAGATATCTGGGGCGAGGAATGGGCCCCCGGGGTGACTTACGGCGAAGTCCGCCGCCAGGAGGAGTTCGAGCACAGCAAGTACTATTTCGAAGTGGCCGACGTGACCCGCATGCGCGAAGTCTTCGAGCGCTTCGAAGCCGAAGCAAACGCCTGCCTCGAGAACGGCCTGATCGTCCCTGCCCACGATTACGTGCTCAAATGCTCGCACACCTTCAACATCCTCGATACCCGCGGCGCCATCGGGGTGGCAGAGCGCCAGGGCTACTTCCGCCGCATGCGGGAACTGGCGAGAAGAGTAGCCTTAGCCTATCTGGAACAGCGCAAGGAACTGGAATATCCGCTCTTAAAAGAGATTAGCGAGCAGAGACTGGAGATTGGTAAGCCTCACTACTCTCCAGTCTCTAATCCCCAATCTCTGCTCCTCGAGATTGGAACAGAAGAACTTCCCTACGGGGATGTAGAAGATCAACTGAATCAGCTCCGCGAGCGGGTCCCGGCCTGGCTGGATGGACTGCGCCTGGAGCATGGCCCCGTGCGGGTCGAAGCCACGCCCCGGCGTGCCGCCGTTTACGTGGAGAGTCTCAGCCCCGGCCAGCCCGATCGCGAAGACCTGGTCAAAGGCCCGCCCGCCGACAAGGCCTTTGATCCTTCTGGTGTGGCCCTGCCCGCCGCAATTGGTTTTGCTAAGAAGAATGGAGTGGGCACCAAAGACTTGGTCATCCGCGAGGAGAACGGCGGCAAATATGTCTATGCCGTGGTCAAGTCTAACGGCCGCCCGGCGCCCGAAGTGCTGGCCGAAGCCCTGCCTGGGCTGGTGAGCGGGATCAACTTCAACAAGTCCATGCGCTGGAATGAATCCGGCGTGGCCTTCTCGCGCCCGATCCGCTGGTTTGTGGCCCTGCTCGGCGAGAGCGTCATCCCGTTCGAGTATGCCGGCGTGGCCTCCGGGAATGTCACCCGCGGACTGCGCCCTTACGATTCGCCTGAAATCGAGATCCCCTCTGCCGACAAATATTTCGACCTGATCCGGGGGGCAGGCATCCTCATCGATGGCGAAGAACGCAAGGCGTTGATCGTGGAGCAGGTGAGGGAAGCAGCCGCCTCCGTCAAAGGCGCAGCCATCATCGACCCTGCTCTGCTGGACGAAGTCACCAACCTGGTCGAAAAGCCGACCGCCGTGTTGGGCAGCTTCAACGAAGAATATTTGAGCCTGCCGCGCGAGGTCCTGGTCGCGGTGATGAAGAAGCACCAGAGATATTTCCCTGTAGAGAACGTGCGCCGTGACGAAGTGCGAAGTGCGGATGACCACGTTAGCACGTCGCACCCCGCACCCCGCACCCTCTTACCGTATTTCATTGCGATCAGGAATGGTGACTCTGAACATTTAGATATTGTCAGGCAAGGCAACGAACACGTGCTCAACGCCCGTTTTGCGGACGCCAACTTCTTCGTGCGCGAAGACCTCAAGCAGCCGCTCGAGCATTACCGCCCGCAGTTGAGCAAGCTCATCTTCCAGACCAGGCTCGGCTCGATGCTGGACAAATCCGAGCGCATGCTCAATTTCGTGGAGCAGCTCATTCCCATGCTCGGCCTCGAAGCGGATGAAGCGGCCTTCGCCCGTCGCGCCGCCTTCCTGGCGAAAGCAGATTTGATGACCCAGATGGTCACCGAGATGACCTCCCTGCAGGGCGTCATTGGCCGCGAGTACGCTTTACGCTCCGGCGAAGCTCCCGGCGTGGCGGACGCCATCGGCGAGCAGTACCAGCCCGTCCCGCAGAGCAATGCCGGGCTGGCTGTCGCCTTGGCCGACCGGATCGACTCGCTCGTCGGCCTGTTTGCGGCAAAACTGGCCCCCTCCGGCGCGAAAGACCCGTTTGCTTTGCGACGGGCTGCTATAGGGGTAGCGCAACCCTTAATCGAACACGATATTGATTTCAATTTGCACGAGGCTGTCGTCCAGGCCGCAAAACTTCAGCCTGTCGAGGCCAGCGATGAGGCGCAGAATCAGGTGCTCGATTTCATCGCCGGACGCCTGTCCGTGCTACTCAAAGATGGTTACCGCTACGATGTCGTCGATGCGGTTTTGGCGGAACAATCCCTCAATCCGGCCTCGGCGGCCCGGGCGGTGAAGCAGCTCCAGGCATGGGTCGAACGGGACGATTGGGACACGATCCTGCCTGCGTATGCGCGCTGTGTCCGCATCATCCGTGCTGCGTCAAGCTCAAGTCTCCAGTTACCGAAAATCAGTGCCCGGTTGTTGGTTGAACCTTCGGAAAAGGAACTTTACCAAGCCATCCAATCTTCAGCGTCCGACCGGCCGACAACTGTCGATGAACTTCTGAGCATTGTCGTTGAACTTATCCCCGCCATCAACAAATTCTTCGACGAGGTGCTGGTCATGGCGGAGGACGAAGCGCTCCGCTTTAATCGGCTGGCGCTTGTAGCACAAATTGCCAATCTGTCCAACGGCATCGCCGACCTGAGCAAACTCGAAGGGTTCTAGCTTTTGACGGGAGCAGGCGTAACCTTGCTCCCGTTTTGTTTTAAGGATATTGAAATGAAACTTGTTGGCACGATTTTAATGGTCTCTGTGTTTTTGTTGTCCTGTTCGTTGTTTTCTCCACTTGCGCTCCCCACACCAACTGCCATCTTTCCAACAATCGTGATGGACCCAACCCAGCCGGCTGAAACGCCAGCAGAAACACCGACAAATCTACCCTCCGTAACGCTTTCCGCTGCCGACTTCACGCCTATTCTGTATCGCGATAACTTTTCCGGTTATAACGAATTCCAGGTCATCGGCGGAGTCCAGGATGGGAATTGGCTGCCAGCCAACGTGGTAGCGGACCAGGTCGGGTTCGAGCAGGCCTTTGACCTCTATGCTAATGGCTATGCCGGGGTGGCAATCACCAAAGATAACGGCGCCCCAGTTTTTAATTCGCGTTGTGGGGAAACGTATATCGGCTCAGATTTCAGCACCTACATCCCCAACCTGATCGGCGTCGCTCAAGACTGGGAAGTGACATACCGCCCCTGGGGGGGAACTGCGCTGGATTCACCCGTCTATTATGCGGCTGTGGCGGACTGGTTAGTTTCTCAGGGGTTTACGCTGCCTTATGTGCAGATCAGCCGCATCCTGCGCGTGGACCTGGAAGGGGACGGGGTAGATGAAGTTTTCATCAGTGCTGCTTATTTCAACGATGAGAGCGGCCACATGGCGGAACAGGGCGACTACTCTATTATTTTGATGCGCAAACTGGTGGGCAGTGAGGTGGTCACGGTCCCTGTGGTGGCGGAGCTCTACACTTCCCCAACGGCGGAGTTGGTTTTTCCCTTCACGTATTCACTGGCCAGCCTGTTGGATTTGAACCAGGATGGAAA
The DNA here is from genome assembly GCA_011389535.1 of Anaerolineales bacterium. GTDB lineage: Bacteria > Chloroflexota > Anaerolineae > Anaerolineales > Villigracilaceae > JAABUE01. Next base: position 2,442 of record JAABUE010000144.1, on the reverse strand, counting down.
TCTGGAGTTGATCGTCGAAGTGACCCGCTGGGAAGGCAGTGGCGTGATCCTCTACCAGGTGGATGGGACAAATGTGATCGAAGCATTAAGAGCGGTTTGTGCACAATAAGAAATAATTAATTTGCCAAATTGGACAAATATAGGTATAATTGTATCTCGTCAAGAAATGGGGGAAGGGAATGCAAGCCAACACGTGCATCGCCGCTTCGTCGAAGCCAACCGGTAACAAGGAGTAGGTACAATGACCATGTCCAGGTTAAATTTCCGGGTGATTCTTGCTGTGCTGATCAGTCTTGCTGTGATCTTTGCGGTTTACACAACTGTGCAGAGCGCCTCGTTGAGCGCTTCTGCCGAAAAAGTGGGTTCGCACTCCGTCAGCGGCGCGATGACAAATTTCAACCATGACCGCTTCACGGTTGCGGAGCAGGAGGCGTATCAAGCTCAGCTTGAGGCTTTTAATGATTCCAAGAAGGGTTCCGGTCGCGGCTGTGAATCCGAATCGTTTAATCCTCTCGACGATTAACGTTTTCCCGATGCTGCGGGGTAGTCCATGGGCTGCCCCGTTTTTATTTATAGATAAATACCACTTATACACGTTCATGATTGATGTTACCGCTCGAGCCGTACCATTGGCCTGAGCAGGTTTGAAGATTTTGAATGAAATCGGGGCTGGTCGGCGACCAGCCCCGATTTCATATTTCTTTTAATCTCATTGCTGACTATTTCCCCCTCCAAATTTGTCTATATATGCGAGGCATTTCGCACTCTAAAGGGAAGTTCATTTTACCCACAAATTTGGCAATTTATATAAATCGAGTCTATAATTCCTCTACATGTCCACCATAGACGAAGTCAAATCCCGCATCGATATCGTTGACCTGGTCTCCGAAGCTGGCGTTAAGCTCCGCAAGGCCGGGCGCAACTATACCGGCTTTTGCCCGTTCCACGATAACAAGAATACGCCTGCCTTCGTGGTCTGGCCGGAGACGGGGACCTGGCGCTGCTTCGGTCAATGCAACGAGGGCGGCGACATCTTCAAGTTTGTCATGAAGAAGGAAGGCTGGGACTTCAAGGAGGCGCTGCAACGCCTGGCGCAGCGGGCCGGGGTGGAGCTCCAGGAATATACGCCGCAGCAGGAAGCCCAGAAGGAAGTATACGAATCCCTGCGCGCCCTGCTTGAAGATGCCGTCCTCTACTATAGAAACCATCTCCTGAATACGCCGGACGTGCTGGCTTATCTGCACGAAAAACGCGGACTGACCGACGCCACCATCGAGACCTTTGGCCTGGGTTACGCGCCCCCTGGCTGGGACAACGCCCTCAAGCATTTCACCGGGCGCGGGTACAGCGAGCAGGATCTGTTCGATGCCGGCCTGCTCTCCGAGCGCGACCTGGGCGGTTACTATGACCGCTTCCGCCATCGCATCATGATCCCCATCCGCGACGAGCGCGGGCGCATGGCCGGCTTTGGCGCCCGCATCGTGGAACCCGAAGATCTCCCCAAGTTCCTGAACTCGCCCGAAACGCCGGTCTTTTCAAAGGGCAACCTGCTCTACGGGCTGGACCGGGCGCGCAAGCCCATCCGCGCCGCCGACCAGGCCGTGATCGTGGAAGGCTACCTGGACGTAATCGCCGTCCACCAGGCGGGTTACGAGAACGTGGTCTCGCCGATGGGCACCGCCCTGACCGAAGACCAACTGCGCTTGCTCAAGCGCTTCACGCGCAAGATCGTGCTGGCGCTCGACCCCGATACCGCCGGGCAGAAAGCCATCCTGCGGGGGCTGGATGCGGCCCGCCAGGCTATGGACCGCGAAGGCGAACTGGGTTTCGATCCCCGAGGACTGCTGCGAAATGAGGCCCGTTTACAGGCTGACCTGCGGGTGGCCTCCCTGCCCGATAATCTCGATCCGGACGAGGTGGTGGCGCGCGATCCGGGTGAATGGGCACGGTTGATTGAGGATGCAAGGCCCATTGTTGAGCACGTGATGGTTTCTCTGGCTGAAGGTCGCAATTTGAATGATCGCAGAACAGTTAACGAAATAGCCGATCAAGTGATGCCATTAATAAGAGATTTACCTACTGCTGCGGATAGAGAATTTTTTACTCAGCGACTTGCACGATTCCTAAAAGTAGATGAACGTGCGTTTATCGGTCAGCAAGCTCAGGGACAGCGAGTGAAGCGGCCGAGACGCCGCCCGGATGAGGAGAGACAGCCAGTTGACGTCCAGATCATCAAAACCGTCAGCCCATCTTATAAGACAGAATCTTACTGTATAGGCATCTTGTTCCGCCGGCCGGAACTGTTGCACCGTCTCGACCGCCGCCTGCAGGAGGCCGGGCTGCAGCGACTCATAGATGAAGATTTCGGGTATACTGACCACCAGATACTTTTGGACCTCATCCGTCAGTCGCTGGAACAAGATGAACTCGATCATCATCAAT
>JAABUE010000143.1 GCA_011389535.1 Anaerolineales bacterium | reverse complement strand
GCCTGAATCGTTGACCGCCCTTCAACGCACCCAGATCGAGGGATTGGATGTGGACGTGGAACCAAATCCATCCGTCCGCGGGCTGGACGCGCATCTAACTCCGCCCACACTTGCTTCCCCGCAGGCAGATGCCCGAAACCTTTGGGCTGCCCTGGCCGCACACGGCATCGAAAGTGGGACGACCGATTTTCGCGTCCAGCAAAACCTGTCACAGCTAATCCGTGAATATGACTGGCATGTAAACGTTGCCTTGCGCGGTGATGAAATCGTTGCGATTGGCAAACCGTCCACGCGCTGGCTGGGGCTGGCAGTGGATATCGGCACAACCAAGATCGCAGGCTATTTGATCGACCTGGAAAGCGGCGAAACACTGGCTGCAAAAGGCATGATGAACCCGCAAATCTCCTACGGCGAAGACGTAGTCTCGCGCATCGTGGCAGCCAGCAAATCCCCTGCGGATGCGGCCAGGCTGCAATCTTTATTATCCGAGGCTTTGAGCCAACTTGCGGCCGACCTGTGCGCGGAAAGTGATGCAAAGCCAACAGAAATCGTAGAGGCAGTTGCTGTTGGAAATACCGCCATCCATCACCTTTTCTTGGGGTTGCCGGTCAAACAACTGGGCTTGTCACCTTACGTGCCTGCCGTTGACGATGCTCTTGATATCAAAGCGAGAGAGATCGGACTGAATATTGCTCCCGGCGCATATGTGCACCTGCTGCCAAACATTGCTGGCTACGTTGGCGCGGACCATGTCGCCATGCTGCTCGCCACCCGCCTCGCAGAGATTGGCGGGGTGAGTTTGGCCATCGACATCGGCACCAACACCGAAATCTGCCTGAACCATAAGGGTAAGATGACCAGCGTCTCGTGCGCATCGGGGCCAGCCTTCGAAGGGGCGCACATCAAGTTCGGGATGCGCGCCGCGCCCGGGGCCATCGAGCATGTCCGGCTGGAGGACGAACGCCTGGAAATCCAGACCATCGCGGGCGAACCGCCGGTCGGCATTTGCGGCTCGGGCTTGCTGGATGTGGTCGCGCAGTTGCGGCGCAATGGAATCATCGAACGCAGCGGGAAAATGGTCCCGCACCCGCTAGTGCAGAACCGGAACGGCGGAATGGAGTTCGTACTGGCCGAGCGGCGGGGCCTGGACCCGATTACGCTCTCGCAAAAGGACGTGCGCGAGTTGCAGCTTGCCAAAGCGGCCATCCGCCTGGGAATCCAGGCGCTGGTAGAAGCGGAGGGCCTGACCGAGAACGATCTCGAGCAGGTCATCATCGCCGGAGCATTTGGCACCTTCATTAATGTGCAAAGCGCCATCACCATCGGGATGCTTCCGGATTTGCCACTGGAACGTTTCAAGCAAGTTGGCAATGCAGCCGGGACGGGCGCACGCCTGGCACTGATCTCGCAAAATGAACGGGAAGCGGCAGATCAGGTCGCCAAGCGCGATGGATATATAGAATTAGCCAAGGTGCCAAACTTCAATCGCAAGTTTGCTGAGGCCACATATTTATAGCCTCAAGGAAGATTTGCCAGCAGGAATGCTGCATAAAAAGTGACCGTCACCTTACACACAGATGACGGTCACTTGTCTTAAGAATGGCCCACGGCCAGTCGATTTAAACCCCTCAGAGGCTGCCCGTGCTGCACGAGGCAGCCGAACTCGAGCCAAATGAGAGCGAAGCGCCATCACCACCGGATTTCGACGCAAAGGTGGACATTTTCTTGCGCACCTGCTCGCCCCCACAGGATGGACAAAGAACGCCATCCGTATTGAACCCAAAAATCAGTTCTTCGAAGACCAATTCACAATCTTTGCAAACAAATTCAAAGATGGGCATATTTGCTCCTTGACGTAGAGATTCTTCAGGAAGTTCGCAGTTGAACAGGAGAAACCCGAGAATAAGGGGGGCGTGCGCAGCACACCCCCCTTAACTGCAAAAGTCCTATTTCAGATATTTGGATGCAGGAGCAGGGAAAAAGTTACATCAACGGTTCGTCCAGGATGCCACAAGGGCAAACACAAATACGCCCCCATAACTTGCAAAAAGGTCGCCGAACGACATCGTCCGCGCCGGAAAGAGGGACTGGCTCCACTCTTCCAGACCGATCAAAATGGCCAGGAGCAGGCTGACGGTCAGGACAAGGTGCACAGGCTCCCGTTTTGGGTGTAGAACCAGGGCGCTCTTGTTCAATAAAAAGCTCAGAATACCGAACAGGATGAAATGTCCCGCTTTGTCCCCACCCGGAAAGCTGGTCAGCCGTTTTAACGGGAGCGGCAGCACGTGTCTACATTTGCACCAATAACAATGGCAATGATGAACAGCACAAATATAACGGTGCTGACGATCAATTTACGGTTGAAGATGGCTCGACCTGCCTACGGTTGGCAAAATGCTCGGTGAGCAGGACAAAGACGGTTCCCACAACCATAAAAAGGAGCGCCAGGGTAACTTCGCCGTCAAGTACTGCCGGGATGAAATTTGTTTCCGCCACAACCACATCGCCGCTCAACTCATAGGATTTCCACGGCCATACTTTGCGGAGAGCGCCTGTCATGAATCCGGTCAGGATGCCGACCACCAGGTCATGTTTCTCGCGCAATAGCCAGCGCAGTAAGCGCGCAAAGCCGACCAGACCAAATACTGCTCCCAGAGCAACGATGGCTATAGAAGTGATTTCAAAGGCAACCAGCGCGCCAAGGATATAGCGATACTTGCCTAATAAGACCAGAATGAACGCTCCGGAAATACCCGGCAGGATCATGGCACAGATCGCCAGCGCCCCGCTCAGGAAGAGAAACAGCGGGGTGTGCGGTGTTTCAGAAGGGCTCAAACCGATCAAGAGATACGCACCCAGAGCAGCTGCGATGGCCGCCAGGATATTGACGGCGCTCCAGTGGCCAACCCGCTTGCCGACGATAACGATGGAAGCCATGATCAGGCCAAAGAAAAATGACCACAAAAGCGAAGGATGGGTCTCTAACGCCCAATGCAGCCCATTTGTCAAAGTAAGGATCGCGGCAGCGATGCCCAGCCCAAGCGCCAGCAAAAATCGCCAGGGAAACTCGCGAAAGGCTTCCCGCCAGCGCAATGTCAAGATGTGACGAATAAATTCAAGGTTGATGGCATTAATCGCAGCAAGCAATTCCTCGTAAATCCCGAGGATGAACGCCATCGTGCCACCTGAAACGCCCGGCACAATATCAGCCGCGCCCATAAAAAACCCGCGCGCACTGATCCAGAAATAATCCAGCGCTGTTCGTCTTTTCAATGTGATACCACGTTTACTTTTTCCGAACGTGACTTCCAGGCTTCGTAGAAGACCGGTATGAGAGAGATTAGAATAATAGCGATGATCACAAATTCAAAGTTTCTTTGGACAAACGGCAAGTTACCGAAAAAATAGCCGGTGAAGGTAAATAACGGCACCCAGACGATGCCGCCGATGACATTGTACGAGAAGAAGTATCCGTAAGACATCTTGCCGACACCTGCCACGAACGGCGCAAAGGTGCGGATGATGGGCACAAAACGCGCCAGGAAAATGGTTTTGCCGCCGTGCTTCTCGAAGAAAGCGTGGGTGCGGTCAATATACTCCTTCTTCACCCAGCGGCTGCCGTAGGCCCGCTCACCTACATAATGCCCAATCCAGTAGTTGACGGTGTCGCCCAGGACCGCAGCCACGGTGAGCAAGCCTACCAACAGGTAAACATTGAGCGCCCCACCAATCACAGGCGAAGCAAACGTGCCCGCCGCAAAGAGCAGCGAATCGCCCGGCAGGAAAGGCGTAACCACAAACCCGGTTTCCATAAAAATCACTAAAAACAACAGGGCATAAGTCCAGGTTCCATACTGGCTGATGATATTGGCCAGATGCTCGTCCAGGTGCAAGAACAAATCGATCAGAAAAGTTATTAACTCCATGGTTCTCTCTTTTGAAGGTCAGGATAACAAAGGCCGATTATACACCGTTCCTGTGCGGCAACCCCGCCACAGTCGGCGGGGTAACCAGTTGAACAGCGGAGTGATCTTGGATTCTTTCCTTCGATAAACGACAATTTATCTCACTTCGCTAGATTATTGAGGTTCTTGTCGCCCTAATTATGAGCGCGCACCGCTGATTCCCAGGCTACTGACCCAATCTCCCAAAGCCAACAAAAATACGCTGCCAAGCGTGGAAAGACCCAGATTGAGCTCTCCCAGCGGCATCAAAACCCATCCACGCCAGACACCAAAAAGATGACCGAGTGCGAAACCGGCCCACCCGAAGATCAAGAACAGTAACAGCCGTCCCAACCCGCCGCCCCGGATCAGATGGTACAACGCACCATACAGGCTGGCGATCAATAGTGCAAAGAGCAAAGATGGAATTGTCATGGCTCACTCCCTCATTTCTTTTCAAACCGAACTCATTGACTATACGCAGAGCTAGACGATGATACCACCACCGATGAGCATATCCCCAATATAGAAGACAGCCGCCTGCCCAGGGGTGACATCATGCTGCGGCGCATCGAACCGGACCCTGGCCTGCCTGCCGCCCTCGAGCGGCGATACCTGCGCCGGGGCTTCCCTGGCTGTATATCGAATCTTGACCTCAGCACAGAAAGTTTCGCGTAGCGCTTCGCCTGACATCCAATTAACATGGTCGGCGATCAATTCGGTCGTGCCCATTTCGTCCGCTTTGCCGACGATAAGGGTATTTGTAGCAGCATCCTTGCCCAGCACGTATAACGGTACGGGCGAACTCAGGCCCAATCCCTTGCGCTGACCGATGGTATAGTTTGCCAACCCGTTGTGCTGGCCAAGTATCTCGCCTGCGCGCGTGAGGATCGCTCCCGGCGCCAGCATTTCCGCCGCGTTGCGCTGGATGAAATTGCGATAATCTTCACCGGCTAAAAAGCACAAATCCTGGCTATCAGGCCGCTTGTAGACAGGTAGTCCCAATGCCTCTGCCATTTGGCGGATTTCCGACTTGGGGTACTCCCCGACCGGAAAAAGCGCCCGGGCCAGTTTTTCCTGGTTTAGGACGTGCAAAACGTACGATTGATCTTTGGACGGGTCAACTGCGCGTAAAAGTTGATGTTCTCCCTGTTCAGTGGTCTCCTTGCGTACATAATGACCGGTTGCCATGAAGTCTGCGCCGAGCGCCAGGGCATGCTCCAGCAAAAATGTCCAGCGGATCTGGCGATTGCACAGCAGGCAGGGATTGGGCGTGACCCCGGCTGCGTAACCATCCAGGAAATACTGCACCACCGTCTCGCGGAAAACTTCCTTGGCATCCACCACATAAAAGGGGATATCGAGTTTGGCAGCCACACGGCGCGCCATCGCCATCGAATCGGGAGTGCAGCAGCGGTTGGAGTCTTCCTTGCCCGGCTCCGACCACAGGCGCAGCATCATCCCAATGACCTCATAACCCTGCTGTTTGAGCAGGGCCGCTGCGACGGAAGAGTCCACGCCACCGGACATGGCGATTACAACTTTAGGCATGATTCACCACAGATCCCCAAAGGGGACGATGTGAACGCAGATAAAGGGAGCAGATATAGATGAATTTCATCTCCGTTTATCCTCGGTTCAATTTCCTGACTTTCTCTACTAAACCTGGCAACGTTGATAAGAATGCTTCTACTTCTTCCACTGTCGTGCCGTTTCCAAGTGTAATACGCAGGGAGCCAAGCCCCCACTCGCGCGACAGCCCAATCGCGGACATGACTTCGCTGGGCTCGGGGTTGCCCGTCTTGCAGGCCGAGCCGGACGAGCAGGCAAAACCGGCTGTGTCCAACAATTGCAGGAGCAGGTTGCCATCCACATTTTTGAAGGCGAACGAAGCGTGGTTCGGCAGGCGAAATTCGGGATGGCCGGTCAGGCGGGAATCGGAAATCTCTTCCAGAATTGTGCCGATGATCCTATCGCGCAAGGGCTTGACATGCGCA
>JAABUE010000142.1 GCA_011389535.1 Anaerolineales bacterium | reverse complement strand
CGGATTGCAGAATGTTAATCCCTGTTTCCAATTTTGATCTCCACCCATCCCAATACGCGTGTGAAAGCGCCTTCGGCGTGTCACACAATTCCCTCAAAAGAAATATGCCCAGCCTACCCTGAGACCCCGCTTCCTCAACCCCTTCAACAAACGTATCATACATCTCGTTTCCAAATTTCGCGCGATAGGCTGGCGGATACAAGTTCAGGAGCAACCGATAAAAGGAGATGAGTGAATTCGCAAGATACGAGTTCATACAATCACCGATATGCCGAACGATCATCGGCGCTGAAGTGACCGTTTCCATCTCCGCGCCACACCTGATAGGAATTGGGTCCGCCCACGAAAACATCCACAACGCCGTCACCGGTCACTTCGCCTACCGCAATGGCGTCATAACGTCCGAATTTGATTTGTTGCCCGGACTTGAAACGACCGGTGCCATCATTCAGCCAAACCTGGATGGAGGTATAACCACCGAGGAACAAATCCAGGTCGCCATCATTGTCCGGGTCTGCTACAAAAATGATGTTGGTCATGCCGCGCCCCAAACGCTGGTTGCTTTTGGCAAAGTTTCCCTGACCGTCATTGAACCAGACATCACCTCCTCTGCGGTTGCCAACTACTGCATCCAGAAAGCCATCGCCGTTCAGGTCGCCCAGCGCGACCGCGTGACCTTCTGAGTTGCCCAACCGTTGACCGCTATCGGCAAAGTTTCCCATTCCGTCGTTGAACCAGACTTCGTTCGGCGTGGTGCGCTGGTCACGCATCCGCCACCCTTTCACCACGAACACATCAAGCGCGCCATCGCCGTTCAAATCGCCCAGCGCGGCGTCGGTTGGGGGCTCCGTCCCCAGGCAGGAACGATAATTCGAAAACAAGGTCGCGTAGTTCATCATGGCAGTCCCGCCGCCGCAACAACCCGCGATATACCCCTCTGGCAGACCGTCGCGGTTTCCATCCTGTACGGCAAAGACCTGACCGGGAACACCATCCGAACGGGCGGGAATGACAACATCTGCGGGCGCTTCGGCACATTCGAATAGCAAGTCCCCGCCCATCATCCCATTTTCGAAACGGGTCAGGAGGGCGTCCAAAGAGTCATTGCCATCCAGATCGCCCAGTGCAAGGACGTAGTTGTACATCGACAATTCCCGGTTCAGCGTGAAATCTCCATTCCCGTCGTTGAACAGAATGCGATGCATTTGATTGGTGACCATATAAGCATCCTGATGCTCATCCCCATTCAGGTCGGCGAGAAAAACATGGACAATACGAAGTTTTGTCCCGCTATCAAATGCGGGAAGCAATATTTGGACCACCGACCACCCCCCCAGTCCCAGCAGGCACAAGCAAACCAGCCAGACAGCCAAACGCGGCACATTCGCCCGCTTTTTTATTCCATTCCCTGATAAGCTAGCCAATCCATCTGCCAACGGCGGCGGATCTCTCATGTCTGCTCCTCGATCACCCGTTGACTTGCCGCGGTCAGCAAGTTGTTCAAACGGGCAATCTCATCCTTCAACGCACGCCGCCCATGTTCACTGAGTTTGTACACTTTGCGATCACGTACAGTGCCTTTCGGATTGGCATCGTCCAGGCGAATGATCCAACCTTGATCTAGTAGACGTTTAAGTGCTCCATAAAGTGTACCTGTGCTGAGAAGCACCCGGCTTTCACTCAATTCTTGAACATCCTTCATGATGGCATAGCCATGCTTGGGACTAGGTGAAAGGCTCAAAAGGATGAAGTAAGTTGATTCTGTTAGAGGGGTGTCAGTAAGTGTGCTCATGAGAGTATATTATGTCGTCATGCGACATGTCGACAGTCGATATAATACACGATAAATGGGAAAATAGCAAGTTGCAGGCCACCGCTCATAAACAATCATTCTGAATATGAATAATACGCGGTTGGCAGCTTGCTAACCCATACCTCCCCGAAAAGAACCTCGATATCAACCGTTTCAGCCGGATCCGGCTTGATCACCACCTGATTGCTCCCCCTTACTCCAAACGTTTCAATCAAATACCGTAAAGCATACAGCTTTGGTGTATACACAACCAGAACTGTTTGTTTGGCCGCCCCCGTTGGAACATCTTGCTCCACTACCTGCATCCCCTGCGCTGTCAGGAAGCTGGCTGTACGTTCACCCAAATCCGATGTATACGTGTTATTGGTCACCCGTATCCGCGCCGCATCCTCCTGCATCAATGTGATCGTGTCACCTTGCGCTAACGGGCTAACCGGTCCTCCCGGAATGAAGATTTCATCCCGCAAGATACGAATTAAATCGGGGACAGGTCTCAAAACACTGGCTTCCACTAGCCGTCCGCAACACCCACTTCCCCTTATTTTTGAGAAGATGCTATTTTTATCTCTAAAAGTGGCAGCACACGCGGCTGACCGTCCACTTCTCCGACTTTCTCTCCCACCTTTTTCGCACCCATTCGCTCGTAAAAACCTTGCGCGTTGGGGTCGGATTCGATGGTTAGAACTTGCGCTCCCAGTTCTTTGCACCTTGCAAGCATGTGCTTGAACAATGTCGCGCCGATACCTTTTCCGATATATGCAGGTGAGATCCATAAATGTTCCACGCTGGCTTTTTCCTCATCCCGGGAAATGGCGTAAAACCCGACCGGCTGCTCGTCCATCCAGGCGACATAGGTTTCATATTTCTCGATGAATTCCGGTGTAATTGTCAGGCTCGGTGACCAGAGCTGGATCCAAGCATCGGGATAGCCCCAGTGAAGCTTGGCGGCGAGAGCGATTTGGGTCAGGATTTCGGCCTGGTCAGGGGTGGCGCGGCGGATGATCACAGGCTTATTCCCTGGCATCCTTCAGTGAACCGGCCAACTTAATGACATCCTCATAATGCAACTGGTCATGGTCTACTCCAACCTTCAATGTCTGGATCAAGTTGACAACACCAATGACTGGGTCATACCCGTAGATGTTCCCCAGCAAATCTAACGCTATGCCCTCATAAAATTCTTGTGCGCGTCGGTGGACGGCTTGGGTTGCCTCCTGTAAAACAGCCAGCCGTGCAGGTCTTTTGAGATTGTATTTTGGCTTCCACAAGAAACCAGTCCACATTGGAAATGTGGGGCGCTTGTATACGTTATCGATCTCCGTCGGATACGGTCGCTTACGTTGCAAACGCCCGTACCAGCCCAGCAAAGCCCAGCCGATTTTCAGTCCTGGCAGCACACTCGCGAACAGGCGCACGTTGTGGTCAAGGATCTCGCCGATGCACCAATCCTTCGGAGCAGGGCGCTGCCAGATCTGCGCTTCGCTCAGGCCTTCCAGCGCAGCAAAGGCTGCTTCGCGTTGCGCATCCATCAAACCCAAATATTCCGATACAACGTTCCCCATGACAGCCTCCTTCCTATAGACTCAGCCAGTTTTAGAAACCAATAAGAATTTGTATTAGATCAGACAGGGTAGGCAAAAGCAATCCAGAAACCGGTGGCTAAAGTTCAGCCTACAACACGAATCTCGCGCGGCACATCGCTCAGACTCTCCGAACCTGTCTCGGTCACTACCATATTATCTTCCACGCGCACGCCGTTGCGGCCGGGCAGGTAGATCCCCGGCTCGACGGTGTAGGCCATGCCCGGCTCCAGGATTTGCATGTTGTCGCCGCGCATATAGGGTTCCTCGTGAGCTTCCATGCCGATGCCGTGACCGGTACGGTGGGTAAAATATTGGCCGTATCCAGCACCTTCGATCACAGCGCGCGCGGCCTTGTCCACATCCGCGCAGGGGACGCCCGGTTTCCCGGCAGCGCGGCCGGCTGTGTTGGCCTCTTGCACGACCCTGTGGATCTTTTCGTACTCAGCTTCCACCTGCCCCACCGCGAAGGTACGGGTCAGGTCGGAGATGTAGCCGTCGACGGTGGCGCCCCAGTCGATGACCAGCAAATCGCCCGCCTGCAACTTCCGCTCGGTCGGCGAGGCGTGCGGGTTGGCCGAATTCGGTCCACCGGAGACGATCGGGGAGAAGGGCAGTTCGGGCTCCGAGCCATGCTTCAACAACTGCGTGACCAGTTCAGCAGCCAGTTGTTTTTCGGCCATGCCGATTTTGATGGATTGAATAGTCGCTTCGAGCGCGCTCTGCGCCACCCTGACTGCCCGGCGCATGGCTTCTATCTCTTGCTTATCTTTCCTCAACCGCAGTGAACCTAAAACATCGCTGGCGTCAGGATAATCCGCTTCGGGCGCGCCGCTTTTCACGTAGCGAAATTCTAGCAGGCGCATCTGGCGCGGTTCCACGCCGATGCGCTTTCCATCCAAACCGAGCGACTGCGCGGCCTTGCGAAAAGCCGCCTCCCATTCGGACGGGTTTTCGCCGTAGGAAAAAACCTGCACAGGATAAGGCATCTCTTCCACTTTGAGCATCTCCAGCTCAGGCAGGACAACCGCCGGAGTCTGTCCCCGGGCGACCAAGAAAACGACCGGCCGCTCCATCAGGTGGAAGTGCAGGCCGGTCAGATACGTCAGGGTGGGACCCGGGTTGAGGGCAACGGCATCCAGGCCCGAAGCCCCGAGAGAAGCGTTGAGTTTTTCCAGTCGAGCAGTAGTCATTTTTTCTCCAGGGTATGGTAATTATTTGTGTAGGCTGTCTGAATAATCCAGTCTGCAATTCCGGGAAAATGGTTGTCTCCCCAGGCAATCAGTCCAAACCACCAGGGGATAATGACGGCGCGGCGCGGATGCCTGGCGAGCTCCAGAACGCGAAGAGAGACATCCTCCGCTGGTATGAAAAACAAGTCAAACCACTTTGGCCGGCTCCTTCTTTTCGCGCCGCCCCCCCAGGCAAACTCGGTCCGGGCCGGGCCGGGATAAATGGCAGAAACCTGAATGCCGAACGGCGCCACTTCGCGACGCAGGGCTGTGGTAAAACCGCGCACCCCGTATTTCGTGGCAGCATAGACTGTGTAAGAAGGGGCAGCCAGCCAGCCAGCTATCGATGACATATTAATGATATGGCCTGTACGGCGCGCCATCATATGCGAAAGCACCGCCTGCGTTACCAGGATCATCCCGGTCAGATTGACCTGGACCTGGGTCTCGATGTGACGGTCAGGCTCAAGCCTTTCGAGCCAGTCGAGACCGCCAAAACCGGCGTTGTTGAAAAGGATATCGACGCGCCCGTAAATCTCGATGACGGTGCGCACCATCAAGTCGATCTCGACCCTCCGGCTGATATCGGCGGGAACGGCGATCGCCTCGCCGCCGGTTTTATGGATCTCATTGGCCAGCAGCTGCAAACGGTCCAGGCGGCGGGCAACCAGGACGACTTTAGCCCCCTCCCCCGCAAAAAGATGCGCCGCGTCCTTGCCGAAGCCGGACGAAGCGCCAGTGATGAGGACGATTTTGTTCTTGAGCGATACCGCCATTTACTCTTCCTCAATCTCATCCTGTTCTTCGGGCCTCTTACGCGGACGGGGCGGTTCGACCACCACTTCCGGCGAAAGCGCCACTTCAAGTACTTGATCCACGTGCGTGACCGGGATGATCTTGAGTTCAGCCCGTGCGGTCTTTGGCACGTCCACCAGGTCTTTCATATTCTTTTCGGGCAATATCACCACTTTAATGCCGGCGCGATGGGCAGCCAGCACCTTTTCGCGCACGCCGCCGATGGGCAACACCCGCCCCCGCAAGGTGATCTCTCCGGTCATACCGACGTAGCGATAGGCCGGGCGGCCAGTCAGCGCGGAGAGCATGGCGGTCGCCATGGTGATGCCCGCCGAGGGACCGTCCTTGGGGATGGCGCCTTCCGGCATGTGGACGTGGATGTCCATGCGGTCGAAGACTTCGATGTCGATGCCGAAAAACGGGGCGCGTGACTTGACATAGGTTAATGCAGCCTGCACCGATTCCTGCATCACGTCGCCCATCTGGCCGGTCATCTGCAGGCCGCCCTTACCCTCCAGCACTGCGACCTCGACCGGCATGATCTCGCCCCCGTTCTCGGTCCAGGCCAGGGACTG
>JAABUE010000141.1 GCA_011389535.1 Anaerolineales bacterium | reverse complement strand
GCCGCGCAGCGGATCCGGCGGGCCTTCCAGCACCGATTCGATGCCGCCGTCGCGGCCTGGACGCACCCGGACTACCCGCGTGCTCGAACCGGTATTGCCCATTCGGGTCGTGGTGTAGAAGGTGTAGGTGCCCTGGGTGCCCAGCAGGTCGGGCACGCCCATGCCCGAGAGCATTCGCTGAATGTCGTCGGGCGGGTAGGTCACCGGAACGCGCAGCACCGAGGCGCGCGCGCCCTGTTCCTCGGCGTCGGTCCAGAACGGCGTGCCCCGGCGGCGGTTGAGCACCTGGCCTTCGCCCAGCGGGATGCTCAGTCCGAACAGGTCGAGGTGGCTTTCGGGCGGAATGTTCTCTGAAATCGAGAATTGCGGGCCGTAGGTTTCCGGGTCGCGCCTCAGGAAGTCGAAGATGCCGTGCGCGCCGGCGTGCTCGCCGGTGGCGAAATCCGACCAGGCCACGGGCGACTGCGGCGGATTGCTGGTGCCCAGCGGCTGGAAATGGCCCGATTCGGCCAGGCGCTTGAAGTTGGGCAGCTTGCCGGCGTCCATCCAGCGCTGCGCGAGCTGCGGGTCCATGCCGTCGAAGCCCAGGATGATCACGCGCTGTTCGGCCGGTTCGGGTTCCGGGCTGCAGCCTGCAAGCGCCAGTAATGCGCAAACAAGCATCAACGAACCGGTCATCCGGATCGGCTTGAACGTCCGGTTCAAATGCATGGTTTCGCTACTGGCCGGATTCGCCGTCGCTGCCGGGCGCGGCGGGATCGTGTGCCGGCTCGGGCTGCCCGCCGTTCCTGCGCGTGCGCCGGCGCTTGATCATGTACCGGATCGGCCAGATCAGGATCGCCGCCAGCGCCAGCACAATGCCGACCAGCACGGCCCAGAGCCCGCCGAGCAGGCTGATCCCGGAGCCGGGGCCGATGTAGGCGGCGGCGGGCGCCGCGGGGATAATCAGCAAAAGAACTGCAGCTCGGTTAAGAAAAGCCATGGTTACATAATCTCGAATGGATTTTAAAATCGCCTGCGATTCTAGCATTGTCGACAATTGCGTAGAGCCCGTGATGCCCCGGAAAAACTGCGGCCGTAGCCGGGACTTGAACGCAGGAATTTTGCACCGACACTCGTTCAGAGACTTTTCCGAGCAAGGCTCAAGGGTCTGCCGCATAGGATTGTTGTGGCATAATCCGCCGAACTCCACGGCGCGCCGGGCTCATGGCTTGTCCGGATTGTTAACGGCGGTTCGTAGCTGTCATGTCTGGCGCCGACTCAGCTTCCCACCATGGTCTTGGTCGTAATGAATAGTCAGGCTTAATTGAATTCTATGAACAAGAAATCTGGATTCCCGGCTTCCCCTCATCGAATCAAGCAGACGATTGAAGTGGTGTTCTGCATGTTGACAGTCTTGTTGGTGTCGGCTTGTGGCCCGGATTCGCCCCGGCTCGTTGATTCTGCGGCAGAGCCGTATCTTGCCCAGTTCGACTCCGATTACAACATTCTGGTGATCAGCTTTGATGCACTTCGTGCCGACAGTCTCGGCGTTTACGGATATGAGCGCAGAACGTCACCCAATATTGACCGATGGGCGGCAGATGCATTGGTTTTCGAAAATTTCTATGTTGCCGGACGTTCCACGCCGTCTTCCTTCGCTGCCGCGTTTTCAGGAATGCATCCGTTTCGGGTTTTCCGGAATTGGAAATTTGAATCCACGCAGGCGGTTGCCGGAGTCATGCAGAATGAAGATATAGCGACGTTTGGTGTATTCAACAACATACAGCTTGCGCAAGACCGGGGTTTTAATAAAGGTTTTGACTACTACAAGGTCACCTCCGATCCCTCTGATGCGGTAGTGCTTGGAGATGCCAAGGCCGCGCTGGAGCGTCTTGGTAACCGTCGCTTTTTTGGTTGGGTCCATTTTATCTCGCCGCATTCTCCATATGAAGCACAGACGGGATCCGAGCATCTTTACAGACAGGCCGTAGATGATATTCCGGATTCGCTTTCGGGCCCGAAACCCGAACCCGAGACTCAGGCTGATCACGAGCTGGTGCGCGACTTGTATGATGGCGAGGTGTTCTATCTTGACTCGTTGTTCCAGCAGTTGCTCGATATGCTGGAAGAGCGGGGCCTTCTAGACAAAACCATGATCGTCGTAACCGCAGACCACGGAGAGCAGTTCGGTAACCAGGGTCGGTATTGGCACTCAAGTGTTCATGAGCCCGTTATTCGCGTTCCTCTGATCATCAGGATTCCTGGTGCAGAGAGGCCAGAGGCAGCTACAGAGCAACTGCACCTCAATACAGACCTGTTGCCCACGCTCTCCGGCCTGATCGGGGCCGATCACCTGCCGACTCGGGACGGTATCAGCATGCTGGAGCAGCAGCCCGCTCAACGTCTATTGGTATCCTCCAGCATGACTAATAGGGAAAATTTCATGATGATGGCACGCTCAGGTCACATGAAGCTTATAGTTTCGTGCCCACCTCCGGAATTTTCGGAAACGCTTTATAACGTGGTTAACGATCCGCTGGAGCGCGAGGACTTAATACTGGATTTTCCGGCGAAAGCGGGAGAACTTTTCGATGCAATGAGTACCGTTGCCGGCGGCGATCCTTGCGACGTGCTGCAAGCTGCTTCGAAAGGAGCCGAGATCACGCGCGATCTCGATGAAGATGCCATCGAAAAGCTCCGGTCGCTGGGATATATACAGTGATCCGGTTATTGAACTTTTTTATCGGGCGTTTTTGTCCGCAGCAATAAACCGGTTTGGGTGGATTTGTCTTGT
This sequence comes from Anaerolineales bacterium, assembly GCA_011389535.1. Taxonomy (GTDB): domain Bacteria; phylum Chloroflexota; class Anaerolineae; order Anaerolineales; family Villigracilaceae; genus JAABUE01. Next base: position 3,255 of record JAABUE010000141.1, on the reverse strand, counting down.
GATATCCGGGCCCGGTCGTCCATCGGCTTATTGATAGCGCTCGATGAATGTTTCAAGTTCCGGCGCTAGCCCCGAACCCTCCGGCACATCATTACGGAACCAGCGAATCTTTGCCCTCGTGCGCCCCAGTACTTGGGGCATCAGTTCAGGCGCCTTTTGCATGATTTCCCGGGCGATTCGGTCAGCGGCTGCCACGTCATTGCGCAACAGATAGTATGTGATGTCGCCGTGTAGCGTTCTTGCAATCAGTGTCGGGTCAATCTCCCAGAAGTTATAGGCCGCCCCGGGATCTTCGGTGGCCACCTGAACGCCCTCGCCAATGTAGCCCAGCCCCCTGAGATCCGCCATTTCCTCTTCTTGGGCTTGCTTGTTTATTTCTTGTGAAGCGACTGGCGACCAGTCGAAATCATATCGGTCAACGTAACTCGGCTTGTGCTCGCTGGTGAAATTTTCGGACAACAACGGATATGCGATCGATCCCGGCAGGGTATCCGAAATCGGTACGTCGAGCAGATAAGCCAAGGTAGGAAATATTTCCATGATTGTGACCTGGCCCACTGCGCCGCTTACGAAGTCCGGGCCGTGCGCGACGAATACCCCGTCGGGTCGATGATTGCCGGTCAGTTGTTCGTCGCCGGTATCGAACTCGCCGGTTGCAGAGCCGAAACCGTGGTCGGAAATCACCAGAATGTTGGCGTCACTCCCGTGCTCATCGAGGATTTTCATAATCACTTCGTCAACGTATCGATACGCTTCCGGAACCAGTTCGCCAAGAAGGTCTACATCCCTCGCGTCCGGCGCTGAATCCCAGTCGCTGTCATCGTAGTAGAGCCACGCCGAATGACTGACAATGTCCACGATTCTAAAGTACGTGATAAGAAGATCAGAACCGGTGTCAGAAAGTTGAGCCGTCATGCGCCTCAAGAATTCGTCGGCCAGGATTCTGCCGTCGATTCTGCCTTTGACCAGGTTTGCAGCTTTATAGTAGGGAGAGTCTTTTTGTGTCGCCTGTTCGGCCGAATAACTCCAGGGCAGGAATCTGTTTAGGAGTGACTGCGTATCGGAGCGCACATCCTTGCGCTGTTGTTCGGCCACGGGTTCGAGGCTTTCCGGCCAGATTGATTGGTCCAGCCCCTGAAAACTGCGATCGGAGATGATGTGCCCGTTGATGTGTTCGGCAGGGTGAGAGACAAAATAGCCGATTACCGTGGAAGTCTTGTCCTGAGTGTCCAGAATGTTCCATATTGCCGGTTCGCGGCGCAATGCGGCACTTGCCGGTTCTTTTGCGCCGTCTTCGGTGTAGGGGTAGACAAAATCTATGATACCGTGCTCGCGCGCGAAGTGACCCGTTGCAAAAGTCGTCCATACAACGGGAGATACCTGCGGGCCAGGATTCAGGAGGTGGCCGTATGTGCCATCTTCCATCAGCCTGCGGAATCCGGGCAACTTCCCATCGTCGAGCATTCGGTTGATGACCGACCATTCAGCCCCGTCCACGCCGATAACAATAAGTGGGGGGCGTTCGGAGCCGTTTTGACTCGTAGTGGAGGTGCGCTCATTCTGTTCCTGCCCCGGATTGCATGCGCTCAAGAACATGCAGAAGAGAGCCGGGAAGAGCAAGCGAAATTGAATGTCCATCAAGGTATTCCTGTGGGTGTCCGTGAATTTCGTTGGGCTGGGCACGGATTTTTGCCCAGAGCGTTGCGGTGATTTGTTCGCGGCGAAAAATTGTGAAAAGTGTAGCGCATTATTTTGCGGGTTTGTGCGAAGCACATTGGGGAACCTGTGATTGAATAGCTATGGACGTGACGGTGTCCCCGGACCGGAGTCAGGATATGCTTTGCGGGCTCCAGCGGTGCAGCTTCGGCGAGCCTGGTTTGGTTATCGTTATGCCAAGATGGGCCGGAAAAGGGAAAAGCAGAAGTACCGTTCCGCGACTTTTGGCGGCAGCTACACGGCTATTGTTCTGCGGTTGGTTGCGCACAATCCAAGGCTTTTCCGGCTGAAATTCGCTCCACGGATCTTCAATCAGAGGTTGCTCAGCAAGGCGTATTCAACAATCTCGGGTCGCCGGTATCAAGGGCCAGAATTTCTGCAGTGGGGCATGAACGGCCGCCATGTGTTTCAATAATCAAATCATCTTCCCTAAAATATCGCATTGCTCTTGGCATCACTTTAATTACGGTTGCTGCTTGAACTCATGAACTCTTCGAGTGCTGCTTCACTAAAGAATGCAGGCAGGCACGTCCCGGCGGGCTTGTTCTGGAGGGCAGCGTTGTTTGATTCCACCTCACGCATCTGGCGCTGGCTGGCGGGACTCGAATCCGGCGTCCTGCGTGACGAAATCGCCGCGACAGCCATCAGCAAGCCTGTTTACGTGGCGGGGCTGGCGCGCTCCGGGACCACGATTCTCACCGAGATGCTTGCGCGACATCCCGATGTGACTTCGCACCGCTACAGCGATTTTCCCAATGTCTACACCCCGTACTGGCGCAACTGGCTGGCGCAGCGGACTCGAAATGCCCCGGTCCGGGCGGTGGAGCGGGCGCACAAGGATCGCCTGATGGTAACGGCCGAAAGCCCGGAAGCCGTCGAAGAGGTCCTGTGGATGCAATTCTTCGAGCATTTGCACGAACCTTCTCTAAGTCAGGTTCTGAACGACTCGACCTCGAACCCGGCCTTCGAGGCGTTCTACCGCGACCATATCCGCAAGCTGCTGCTGGTGCGCGGCCGGACGCGCTACCTGGCCAAGGGCAATTACAACACGACCCGGCTGGGTTACCTGCTCAAGCTGTTTCCCGATGCCCGGTTCATCGTGCCGGTCCGGAACCCGGTCAACCATATCGCGTCGCTGGTCAAGCAGGATCGGCTGTTCGAGCGCCTCGCCGGCGAAGATCCGCGCGTGCCGGCGCATCTGCATCGATCGGGGCATTTCGAGTTCGGGCCGGGCAAGCACTGCATTCATGCCGGTGACGATCGGCGAGCCCTCGGCATCCAGCAGGCGTGGAACACGGGCCGGCGGGTGCGCGGCTGGGCGCTGTACTGGGATTGCGTGTACGCCCATTTGAAGCAGATCCACGAGCGAGACCGCGAAGTGCGCGATGCAGTGCTTTTCGTGAGATATGAAGACCTGTGTCGCGGCACGGAATCGACCCTGGATGCGATTGTTGCGCATTGCGCGCTTGACCCGCAAGCCTTCGAACCCGTGCGCGCAGAATACGCCGACAAGCTGAATGAACCGGATTACTACGCACC
>JAABUE010000014.1 GCA_011389535.1 Anaerolineales bacterium | reverse complement strand
TGTCCATCTCGGAAGAACCAAATTCAACGCTCGAACAGTCATCGGCAAATGCATCGGTAACTAGCGATTTCACAGCCGCACAAGATCCGCGCGGCGAATCGTATACATTTACTCTTGACCAACCGATTCACCTGGAGAGCGGAAGCCAATATTTCATTCGCCTTGAAATTGATTCTGGCTCAGTTACAATCCAAGGCACCGCCGTTGCCAACGAGACCGACTATGACTACGGCCTGCCCTTCCGCGTTGACGGGTTCGACGGCTTCGCCGGCATTTACCGTGGCGACCTTAACTTCCAGGTCTACTGGGATGACAATGCTGAAAAACTGACCCGTTTTACGGAAACGCTCAACCTGACAGATTACATCTTCATCCCAACCAACCACCAGTACGCCCAGATCACGCGCCTGCCGGAGCGCTACCCGCTATCCACGGTCTATTACCGTGAGTTGATCGGCTGCCCGCCTGAGCGTAATATCATCGAGTGCTACCGCGTGGCGCAGCCCGGCACGTTCGATGGGAATCTGGGTTTCGACTTGGTCGCCGTTTTCGAGTCTTATCCCGCGATCGGGCAGTTCGTCATCAACGACCAGGCTGCCGAAGAAGCTTTCACTTTCTACGACCATCCCAAAGTGCTGATCTTCAAGAAAAGCGCGGACTACAACCCTGAGCAGGTCGCCTCCATCCTCGGTGGGGTAGACCTGACCAACGTTGTCCACCTGACGCCCAGGGAGGCCGCTTCTTATAAGAGTATGATGCTGCCAGAAGACCGCCTGGCCCAGCAGCGCGCCGGCGGGACCTGGTCGGACCTGTTCGATTACGACTGGCTGCAAAATCGATATCCTGTTTTGGGGCTGGTGATCTGGTATGCCTTCGTCTTCTTGCTGGGCGTGTTGACCTATCCCATCATCCGGTTGGTAATGCCGGGGTTGGGCGATAACGGCTACGCGCTGTCGCGCACGCTGGGGCTGGTCATCCTGGCATATGTGCCCTGGCTGTTGGGGGCGCTGGGGATTCCGCACACGCGGCTCACGATCGGGCTGGTGTTTGCTGCCATAGCGGCGGCAGGACTCGGACTTGGTTGGAGGCGCAGGGACGAACTGCTCGCAGAGTGGAAGTCCAACCGGCGTCACTTCCTGATGATCGAGAGCATTTTCCTGTCCTTCTTCCTGTTCGACTTGTTCATCCGCTTGGGCAACCCCGACCTGTGGCACCCGGCCAAGGGCGGCGAACGGCCGATGGACTTTTCGTACTTCAACGCGGTCATTAAAAGCACAACCTTCCCGCCGTACGATCCCTGGTTTGCGGGCGGGTACATCAATTATTACTATTACGGCTTTGTGCTGGTGGGCACGCCGGTGAAGTTGCTCGGCATCGTACCGTCAATCGCTTATAACTTCATTCTGCCTACATTGTTTGCGATTGTTGCTACCAGCGCGTTTTCAATTGGCTGGAATTTGGTAGAAAAAGGAGAGAATGGAGAATCAGAGACTGGTAACCGTTCTCTATTCCCCATTCTCTCCTCTCTTCCCTTTATCGCCGGCCTCGCCGCTGCCCTGCTGATGGCCGTGCTCGGCAACCTCGGCACGATCCAAATGGTCTTCCAGACGCTGGCGCGACTGTCCGCCCCGGAGGGGAACCTCAGCGATGTAGGCTTTATCCAGCGCCTGGGCTATGCCGTGGAGGGACTATACAAGACGATCGCCCAGGGTGTGCCGCTGGCCATCGGGCGCGGGGAATGGTACTGGAACCCCAGCCGGGTCATCCCGCCGGGGCCCGGCAACGAGATCACCGAATTCCCGTTCTTCACCTTCCTGTACAGCGATCTGCATGCGCACATGATTGTGCTGGCGATGACGACCTTTGTTATTGCCTGGGCGTTGGCGACAGTGCGGGCGCGTCAGACATCTCTAATCTCTCTGGTCGCCGGCGCGCTGGTGATCGGGGCACTTTACCCGACCAACCTATCGGACATTTATACCTACCTGCCGGTGGGGCTGACCGCCCTGGTGTACGCCATCTGGCGCGCCAGCGAAGTCCCGGTAATGGGCTGGCTGCCTGTTCTCTCTCCAACCGTCAAACGAGTCATTTTGACGGTGTTGGGTGTAGCCCTGCTGACCCTGCTTTCATTCTGGATGTATGCGCCCTACCGGGATACTTACAGCCAGGCCTACCGGGCGCTCGACCCGTGGACGGCCAGTCACACTCCCATGAGCTCTTACCTCACGCATTGGGGCGTCTTCCTGTTCCTGATCTTCTCCTGGCTGCTCTGGGAGACCCGCCAGTGGATGGCGGCCACGCCCGTCTCCTCGCTGGGCAAGCTGAAACCCTTCCAGATCCTGATCGAACTAGCCCTTGCAGTTTTCATCGTTATCTTGCTCTACCTCGCGTATCGCAAGGTATGGGTTGGCTGGATCGCCCTGCCGCTGGCAGCCTGGGCGGGCGTGCTGATAATCAGGCCAGACCAGCCTGATGTTAAACGCCTGGCCCTGTTCTGGATGGGGACCGCCCTGCTGATCACAATCGTGGTGGAGCTTTTCACCGTACGCGGCGACATCGGCCGCATGAACACCATCTTCAAGTTCTACCTGCAAGCCTGGACTCTGCTCGCGGTCAGCGGCGGGGCGGCCTTTGCTTGGCTGCTGTCCGATCTACACACCTGGCGGCCGCGCTGGCGCAATACCTGGCAGACCGGCCTGACGATCCTCTTTGCCGGTGCGGCGCTCTATACCGTCGCCGCCACGACCGATAAGGTCAGCGACCGCATGGCCCCCCAGGCTCCGCATACGCTCGACTCGATGACTTACATGGCGTATGCCGAATTCTGGGATACCAGCACGATGGACCTCAGCCAGGATTACCGCGCCATCCGCTGGATGCAGGAGAACGTGGAGGGTTCGCCGGTCATCGTTGAGGCTAATTGCCCGGAATACCGTTGGTGCACTCGCTATACCATTTACACGGGCTTGCCCGGCGTGGTCGGCTGGAACTGGCACCAGCGCCAGCAGCGCGCCCTCGGCCCGCCAACCTGGGTCTTCGACCGCGTCGATGCCATCGGGCAGTTCTACAACACCCCCGATATTGACTTTGCGCAAGACTTCCTGGACAAACATGATGTGCGCTATATCGTCGTCGGCCAGCTGGAGCAAATTTATTACGAGGAAGACGGCCTGGATAAGTTTGAGCAATATGATGGGACATTATGGAAGGAAGTCTACCGGGATGTGCAGACGGTCATCTATGAGGTGCTCCCATGAGCGAACCGATCCTCCACCTCGCTTCGAACAACGACTGGCTTGCTGCCGTTGAGATAGGCGCCTACCGCGCGGACAGCCTGTCCACGGAGGGCTTCATCCACTGCTCGAAACTGGCCCAGGTAGTGGACGTGGCGAACCGTTTCTATCGCGGGCAGTGTGGACTGGTACTGCTCTTGATCGATCCATCAAAGTTGGAATCTGAGTTGAAATGGGAGCCGCCTGCACATCCCAACGGGGAGCGTGCTGCCGCCGTTAGCGATGAGCTGTTCCCACATATTTACGGTCTCATCAACCTGGATGCGGTTGTCCGAGTGATCGCATTCGAACCGGATGCAAGCGGGAATTTCAACTTACCAGAAATGATACCCTGATCCCTATGGGCTGGTTCTTCTCCTGGTACCTGACCGTTACCCTGCTCGGCTGGCTGACCTTCCCGCTGGTCTACCGGCTATTTCCTGCGTTAGCCGACCGTGGCTACAGCCTTTCGAGGGCCGCCGGGCTGCTGGTCTGGGGCTATCTCTTCTGGCTGCTGACCTCGCTGAGGCTATCGCAGAATGACGTCGGCGGCCTGCTGCTGGGTTTGCTGATCCTGGCAGGATTAAGCATCTGGGCGTTACGCTCCATCGCGCGCAGGCATGGAGACGAAGTCAGTCCGTTTGGCAACCTGCCCATTTTGGTGGGCTGGGTCAGGCACAATCGCAGACTGGTTTTGTCCGTGGAGGGCTTGTTCCTGGTTGCCTTTGCCTTCCTGGCATTTGTGCGCGCCAGCAACCCCGAACTGACCAGCGCCGAGAAGCCGATGGAATTGATGTTCATCAACGCCATTCTGCGCTCACCGGCATTTCCTCCGCGCGACGCCTGGCTTTCCGGCTATGCCATCTCGTACTACTACTTCGGCTACGTCATGACCGCCATGCTCGCCAAGCTGACCGGCGTGCCCGGCAGCGCTGCGCATAACCTGATGACAGCACTGATCTTTGCGCTGGGGGCAATTGGCTCGTATGGCATCCTATACAACCTGCTTTCCTCCCGCCAGCAAGCAGCAAAAGAGACGGAAAATGTGCATCAATCCGCTGTATATGGTACGCGCGCCGCTTTCCTCACTCCCCTGTTCCTGCTGATCGTCTCCAACGCCGAAGGTTTTCTTGAAGTCCTGCACCGGCTGGGATTATTCTGGTCAGCGAACACCTCGGCTTTCTGGACATGGCTGGATATCAAGGATTTGATCCAGCCGCCTGCCCCGACACCTGGCTGGATCCCCGACCGGTACTTGTGGTGGTGGCGCGCCTCGCGAGTCATTTCGGATTACGACCTGGGCGGCGGCTTCAAAGAAATCATCGATGAATTCCCGTTTTTCTCTTTTCTGCACGCGGACCTGCACCCGCACGTGCTGGCAATCCCCTTTAGCTTACTGGCAGTCGGAGCGGCGCTCAACCTGTTCCTGGGCGGCTGGCGCGGAGAGTTGAACCTGTTTGGATTCCGTTTGCACGTCAATTTAACCGGGTTCGCTTTCCTGGGATTGCTGCTGGGCGGGCTGGCTTTCCTCAACACCTGGGATATCTTGATCGCAGCGGTGCTGATCGCCGGTGCCTATGGGCTATCACGAGTCAGGGAATCAGGTTGGGGCTGGGAGAGAGCCGAGGATGTCCTGGCCCTGGGAATCCCGCTTGGGATTCTATCTTTCTTCCTGTACCTGCCGTTCTATATCGGTTTTTCGTCGCAGTTGGGCGGCGTCCTGCCCAACCTCGTCTACCCGACCCGCGGAGCGCATTTGTGGGTAATGCTGGTCACCTTGCTGCTGCCGCTATATGCTTATTTGATCTACCTTTGGCGGGCTGAAAAACTGATTGGCAGGTGGCGGCTGGCAATTTGGCTTTCGCTGGGTCTGGTAATGCTCCTGTGGGCTATCTCATGGGTAGTCGGCCTGGGAATCAGGCTGGCCGCACCCGATGTAGGGGATCTATTTCTGCAAATGCAGGGCGTGGCGGATATGAACATGTTATTTGCCCAGGCTGGCTTGAAACGGCTCTCGCACATCGGAGGCCTGCTAACCTTGCTGGCAGTGCTGATCCCTGCCCTCGCGTTCCTCCTGAGCAGAGAGCGAAGATTGGAGACTGCAGAAGAAGATTCACCGGTCGACCAGGCGCCGCTTGAGAGTTCCACGAACTTTGTGCTTTTGCTCATCTTACTTGGAACGCTACTCTTGATTGGGCCGGAATTTCTCTATCTACGTGACCAGTTTGGCTCACGCATCAACACCGTGTTCAAGTTCTACTACCAGGCCTGGATGGTGTGGAGCCTGGCGGCTTCTTACGGGATCGTCGTCCTGTCTCAAAAGTTACGCGCTGGCTGGAACATTGCTTTCCGGGCTGGCCTGGTCCTGTTGCTTCTGGTGGGCCTGACCTATCCCGTCTTGAGCATACTTGACCGGACCGGGAACTTCCGGCTGGACGGGGCCCTCATTCTCATCAATACGCTCCAGGCGGGCGATGATGAAAGCGCTCAACTGGTTGCCCGCCAGGAACTTGACTCGCTGTGGGCATTGGATTATTTCGACATGTTCCAGCGGCAGAACCCGGACGAGGCCGCCGCCATACGCTGGTTACAGTTTGCGCCGGATGGCGTGGTGGCCGAAGCGATCGGTGGCAGTTACAGCGCTTACGGGCGCGTATCGACGCTGACGGGATTGCCGACCGTGCTGGGCTGGCCCGGGCACGAGTCACAGTGGCGTGGCGGGTATGATGAACAGGGATCGCGCCAGGGCGACATAGAAACACTGTATGCCACAGGAGACTGGCAGACTGCCAAGGCGATCCTTGAACGTTACAACGTCCGCTACGTTTTCGTCGGCAACCTGGAGCGAGGAGCGCCGCTGCAGGAAGAAAAATTCATGAGCCGTATGAGGCTGGCCTTCCAGCAGGGGAATGTTGCGGTTTACGAGGCGCCTTAGAATTTTTTAGGAGTCAAAAGTCTCCCGACTTTTAGGCCCAACTACAGGCCCCCTACAGGGATAATAAGTTGCTGGACTCCGCATTGCCCTAATCAACCCCGCTTCTCGTGCTAAAATTGGCCCATGCGATTCCGACCTATAAAGTATGAAAGCGTTCTGTATCTGATCGCTTTTATTTTGGCTGCTGCCCTGCGTTTCATCCAGCTCAGCGCGCTGCCATTGAGCGATACCGAAGCCGAATGGGCCCTGCAGGCCCTCAACGTAGCTCAGGGAATGCAGCCCTTGCTGGGCCCGCAACCCGTTTACATCCTTCCGACCAGCCTGTTATTTTTTCTGTTTGGGGCCTCGAACTTCCTGGCGCGCTTTATCCCGGCGCTGATGGGTAGCGCGCTGATCCTGGTCCCGTACCTGTTCCGCATGCGCCTCCGGTCGCTCCCCGCCCTGCTGCTGGCCTTCTTCCTGGCGCTTGACCCCGGCCTGGTGTCGCTTTCGCGCCAGGCGGGCAGCCTGATCCCGGCCCTGACCTTTACCCTGCTGGCCTGGGCATTCTGGTGGGCAAAACGTCCGCGGGCGGCGGGTATCTTTGGCGGGTTGGCCCTGCTTTCCGGGCCGGCCGTCTGGGCGGGAATGCTTGGGTTGGGACTGGCATGGGTCCTGCGCCGCACCATGGAAAAGCCGCCTGCTCATACTCAGAGCGAGGAGCCGGTCGATACAGTGGAAGCAGGTCAAGGCATGGACCGCGTCCGCCGCGAAAACCTGAAAACCGCGCTAACGTTTGGGGGCGCGACCATCCTGCTTGGCGGGACCATGTTCCTGTTATCCCCAAGCGGATTGAGCGCCTGGTTGAATGCATTGCCGGTCTATTTGAGCGGCTGGGCGCAGCCTTCAGGGGTGCCGGCAGGCCGCTTGTTGTTTGCGTTGCTGGCTTACCAGCCGTTGGCCCTGCTGTTCGGGCTGGTTGCTGTGGTGCGGGGCTGGTTGCAGCGACGTAAACGGCACATCCGCCTTAGCCTGTGGCTGCTGGCAGCCTTGCTGGTGGCCAGCTTCTATCCGGCCCGCCAGGTGGGTGACGTGGCCTGGATACTGATACCGTTGTGGGCGCTGGCGGCGCTGGAACTCTCAAACCATACCCGGATCTTCCTCGAAGAGCGTCGCGAAGTGATGGGGATGGCCGCCCTGGTTTTTATTCTTTTATCCTTCGCCTGGTTGGATTACGCCGGCATCGCGCTCGACCCGCTCAACCCCGCGAATGTCACCGCGAACGCCATTCAGGTCGGCGGGACCGTGCTCTTCGATCAGCTTCCGCCTACCCGGTACATCTTGCTTGTAAGTGTTTTGCTCTTGCTGGTCGTCAGCGTACTCATGGTCGGATTGGGCTGGTCGGCCCGGACGGCTCGCCTCGGGTCGGTGTGGGGCCTGATGGTTGCGCTGGGGATTTATTCGCTGGGGATGGCCTGGGGAGCGACCGGCCTGCGCACGCCCGAAGGTTGGGAATTATGGTGGCCGGATAAGCGGCCTGCCCAGGCTGATTTATTGCTTAAAACCGTGAACGAACAATCGGAGTGGAGCACTGGCGATGCCACCTCCCAGGATGTCACTCTGCTAGATATCGACTCGCCCGCCCTGGAATGGCTGCTGCGCGGTCGTAATCTGCGTAAAGCCTCTGCGCTTGATTTGCAGGAGGCTCCGGCGATTGTCGTCTCTTCGCAATCTGATGCCATCAACCTGCCGATTGCCTATCGTGGTCAGGATTTCTCCTGGCGGCGGGAACCCTTCTGGGATATCGCAGGAATATACGAGTGGATTAAATGGTCCGTGTTCCGCGATCTGCCTTATGATGCCGAAATAGTGGTCGTCTGGGTAAGAAACGATCTTTTTATCGATACGAGCCAAAGTCTGCCGTAATCGCTACAAAATCTTATTCGAAACAGTGAAATTCGTGTCCGAAATCCATCCCCCTTCCATCATCGCCATCGACGGCCCCGCTGCTTCGGGCAAATCTACCATTGGCAAACGCCTGGCCGATAAACTAGGCTATCTATTTTTCGACACCGGCCTCATGTACCGGGCTGTCACCTGGCTGGCGCTCCAACGCAGGTTGGACCTGGGCAACGAAGCCGCTGTTACGACATTAGCCGAGTCCGTTCCGATCGAAGTGCAGCCTGCCTCGCAGCCGGATGGCCGCTCCTGTGATGTGATCGTCGAAGGCGTGGATATTACCTGGGAAACACGCCGCCCCGAAGTGGACGCCAACGTATCAGCGATCTCCGCCTATCCCGGCGTGCGACGCGCGCTCTCGGCCCAACAGCGCCGGATTGGCCAGCGCGGGAATGTAGTCATGGTTGGACGAGATATCGGTACTGTTGTATTGCCTGACGCTGACCTGAAAATCTACCTGGACGCAACCCCCGAAGAGCGCGCCCGCAGACGTTATGACGAGATCATCGCCCGTGGCGAGATTGCGGACTACGACGAGATCCTCGCCAAGGTCATCGAACGCGACCGCATCGATTCGACCCGGGATGTTGCTCCCCTCAAAGTAGCCGAGGATGCCATTGTGGTCGATTCCGATAAGCTCAACGCCGAAGAAGTCTTCCAGCAGATCCTTGTCTTATGTAAGACGACACATCGTCCCTATCTGGGATTTATGTCGTGAATCCATTGATTGGCGACATATATATCGCTCAACAATCTCTCATGCCTGAAGCATATCGCGTCCCCTTTCGTTTCCGCCTGTCCCGCCCGGTGTTGAAAGCCGTCTTCCGGCTGATCTTCCACATCCTCGGGCGTGTCAAGATAACCGGGAAGGACAATATACCGTATGGGAAGCCCTACATGGTCGCGATGAACCACATTTCCATCTACGACCCGCCACTGATCGCCGCCTTCTGGCCGGAAGTGCTGGAAATCATCGGCGCAGCGGATGTTTTCGACAAGCCCGGTCAGGGCCAGTTATTGAAGTTATACGGAGTCATGCCGGTCCACCGTGGCGAGTACGACCGGGCTTTATTACAGAAAATCGTTTCCATCATCAAGGCCGGTTATCCTTTATTAATTGCGCCGGAGGGCGGGCGTTCCCACGTCCCGGCCATGAGGCGCGCCTTACCGGGGATTGCCTATATCGTCGAAGAGACCGCTGTACCGGTGATGCCAGTTGGGCTGATAGGAACGACCGAAGATTTCTGGCAGCGCGCGAAACGAGGCGAGAAACCGCAACTCGAAATCCGGATTGGCGCGCCGGTCAGTCTGCCGCCCATTACCGAGAAAGGCGCAGCGCGGCGGGAGGCTCGTCAACGCAACGCGGACCTGGTTATGCGGCACCTGGCAGGCCTGCTGCCAGAGGAGTACAGGGGTGTCTATGCCGAAACAGCAATTATCCCCGCCGAAACCGGTCAGTGAGGTCTGGCGGCCGGAGTTAACCCGTTTGCCGCGCTTGCACTGGGGGCGGCGCTGCTACCGCGCATTTTGGCGTGGAGTTTGTACCCTGCTGATTACCTTTTTAACATACAGAACCGTAGAAGGGCTGGAGAACTTTCCACAGAAAGGTCCGGCAATGGTGGTTGTCAACCACCTGGGCGATGCAGATGGCCCTCTGTTGGTCAGCACCCTGCCCGCCTCGCTGGATGCGCTTGGTAAAATCGAACTATATGACTTCCCGATTTTAGGCAAGCTGATGGATTGGTATGGCACGATCTGGCTGCATCGCGGCCGTCCAGACCGGCGCGCCATCAAAGCCGCACTGGATGGTTTTGCCGAGGGACGCTTCATCCTGATCGCACCGGAAGGACGTTTCAGCCTGACCGGCGGCCTGGAAGAAGGGCAGCATGGTGCAGCGTTTCTGGCTTTCAAGGCCGATGTGCCGATCGTCCCGGTGGTGGTGATCGGTACCGAAAACGCGCACGTTTACGGTCACCTGAAAAGGCTGCAACGCGCGCCTGTTACGCTCAGGGTCGGGAAAGCCTTTCGACTCAGCCAGCAGGCAGATCGCCGGGAAACGGTGCGCGAAGGAACAGATCAAATTATGGAGGCGCTGGCAAATTTGTTGCCGCAGGCCTACCGTGGTCACTATTGAATTGTCAGTCATTAGCAATCTTAACGATTTGCTTTAGGGCTATAATTTAATTGGTAATTATGTCCTTCCTGAGCCCTATTCTTCAAACCTTGCCCTACTTGACCGCACCGACCCTGTTCGGCTGGGTGGTGTGGGCCTCGTTGCTGGGCGTGACGGGATACAGCCTCTATACCTGGCGGCGCTACCATATATCCTGGAAGGGGCGCCAGTGGGGGATATTCCTTGGGTTGCTGGTTCTGGCCCCGTTCGCAGTTTTGCTGGTTGGGTTTCACATCTCATCAAGTACGGCGCTGCCAACACCGGGCATCCCCACTGCTCAGTTCGGATCAGCCCTATTGCCCTTCGCCGGTCTTCCCTGGACTTTAGCTGCCGGGCTGCTTGGACCGGTCGGAGCGGCCCTGGTAGGCGGCCTGACGGGCCTGCTGCGCGGACTGTGGGATACGCACAGTCTGTTCACCATGCTGGAGACCGCGCTATTGGGCGCTATATTCTCGGCAGCCATCCGCCAGCGTTACCGAACTGCGTTGTTCCGCATCCTGCGCCAGCCCCTGTTTGCAGTCATGTTATTGATCCCGCTCCAAATTGTTTTGTACGTGCTTGGTTCATATTTTGCTATCTCAGGCGAAGCAACAGTCAGGTTGGATTACGCGCTGAGCAACGTAGGCGCTGTGACGCTGGCCTTCGCGGGGGAGATGCTGGTGGCCGGGCTGGTCGCCCAGATCATATCTGCCGCTTTTCCATCCGCATGGGGCGGGCAACGGGAGGTACAAGCCTCACCCGCAGAGCGCAGCCTGGAGGCACGTTTCGTCTTCGGTACGGGAGTTTTTATCCTGCTGTTATTGGTGACGCTTCTGATCGGGGATTGGATCGTGGCCGGCAACGCAGCCCGGCGCATGCTCAGAGACCGTTTGAGCAGCACGGCGCAGATGGCTTCGCAAAGCGTGCCGTTCTTCCTGGAGACCGGGCAAAACCTGGCAGAGCAGATCGCCTCAAGTCCGCGCTTACTGGAGGCAGCCGACCCCGACTTGTCCGCTTTGCTGGGCGAGCAGTTCCAGGCAGTGCCATATTTTGACCAGGCTCTTGTACTGGACGCGACCACCCGCGCGGTGCTGGGCTGTTATCCTGTTAATGCTTGCCAGTCGTTTACGTTGTTCCCCGAAGAAGACGCCGGGATAGCCTTTGCCCTCAGTGACGTACCCAGCCAGATATACTCCATTCCTCCCGAGGAGATCGGCGGTGTGGCAAGGGTCTCGTTTATCGTTGCGGTCAAAGACAGCGCCGGTCAGACCCAGCGGGTTTTACTCGGCCGCACAAACCTGGGTATCAACCCGCTAACCCAGCCCCTCATTCAAAGTCTCAGTTCTATGACCGAGATGGACGGTACCGGCATTTTGTTGGATGATAATGGAATGATCTTGTACCACCCGGATGCGGCCCTGATCCGAACCGCTTATGCAGGCCGGCAAGGGGATCAGCCGCTGTTCTACGATGACACCGCCTCCGACGGTACCCGGCAGATGGTTTATTACCAGCCGGTCGCCGGGCGCGCCTGGGCAATTGTGCTGACCATCCCTGCCCAACAGACCCAGCAGCTGGCGCTTGAAATTGCATTGCCGCTTTCGGTGATGCTGGTCATCCTGGCCGTATTTGCTTTGATCAGCTTACGGCTTGGCTTGCGGGTGGTCACGCGCTCCCTGCAAAAATTAGCCACCGAAGCCGACCGTATTTCACAGGGCCAGTTGGATCGTCCTTTGCAGTTTGAGGGTGAAGACGAAGTCGGGCAACTGGGACGCGCCTTTGAGCAGATGCGCGTCAGCTTGCAAGATCGCATGGAGGAGCTGAACAGGCTGCTGGTTGTGAGCCAGGGAGTTGCCTCCACGCTGGAAATGGGAGAAGCCTTCAAGCCGGTCCTGGATGCGGCCCTGGTTGGAGGCGCCAGCGCAGCACGGGTGGTGTTTTCACCGCAATTGTTGCCTGAAACGCCAATCGAGTTGCCTTCATGGTTTTCAGCAGGGGAGTCGCGTGATACTTATGCGCATTTGGATGAACAAATCCTGAACCTGGCGGAAAAACGGGATCATCTCGTCTGGCCGAACGTCGCACGTGAGCGCAACCTGGAACTGGACCCAAACGCCCCCCACCCGGCATCGCTGATGGCGGTCGCGTTGCGTCACAAGAATCGCTATTACGGTGTCTTGTGGGTTGGGTATGATCTGCCCCATGCCTTTTCGGAAGGCGATGTTCGTTACATCTCGACCCTTGCCGGGCAGGCCTCCCTGGCCGCAGCGAATACGCACTTGTTCCTCAATGTGGAGATCAGCCGCCGCCAGCTGGAGGCCATTCTGAACTCCTCGCCCGATCCGGTGCTCGTGACCGACCCGCGGAACCGCCTACTTTTGGCAAATGCTGCTGCCGAGCAAGCGCTTGGTACCAGGTTGGTAAAGAGTGAGGGACAGCCGACGCAGCGCTTGATCCAGCAAAAGCCCCTGCTTAATCTGTTAAATGCAGCCGGCGAGAAACAATCAGTTGAAGTGCTCTTGCCCGATGGACGTACTTACCTGGCAACTGCTTCATCGGTCGTGGCAGATGGTCAGCGGGTGGGGCGGGTATGCATCCTGCGGGATGTCACCCGCTTTAAAGAGTTGGATGCGCTTAAGTCCGAGTTTGTTTCCACCGTCAGCCACGATTTGCGTTCCCCGCTCACGCTTATGCGCGGATACGCCACCATGATGGATATGGTCGGCGAACTCAATGAGCAGCAACAGAGTTACGTCGGCAAGATCATCACCGGGGTGGAAAATATGGCGCACCTGGTCAATGATTTGCTTGACCTGGGCCGTATCGAACTGGGCGTCGACTTGCAGCTGGAACCTATCTCGATCCTAGATGTGCTGGAAAAGGTGACCGGTACGCTACAGATACAGGCCAGCCAGAAAGAAATTGACCTCAGCCTCGAACTGCCAAAAGACTTACCCGATCATATCGACGCCGATCCTGCTCTCTTCCATCAGGCAATTTATAATCTGGTCGAGAACGCAATTAAGTACACTTCTGAAGGCGGGCAGGTTTTCGTCCGCGTGCGCACCCTGGAGAATATCCTGGTGTTTGAAATCCAGGATACCGGGATTGGGATAGCGCCCGAAGATATGGCGCGCTTATTTGAAAAGTTCTATCGCGGCAAAGCGCGTGAAGCCCGCACGCGAGCTGGCACCGGGCTTGGGCTGGCCATCGTCCGGTCTATTGCGGAGCGCCATGGCGGGCGCGTGTGGGTTGAGAGTGAAGAAGGGAAGGGGAGCACGTTCTACCTTCAAGTCCCAATCGAGCGGCCCAAAGAGAGCAAGGCTGCATAACTGACAAATATGGTATATAATTCGCCTTCGCTCTCGCCATGCGGGAGCGTCTTTTTGTGTCTGGTAACTTATCAGTTTCACATAATGTGAGAGCGTAAGTTAGATTGAAGGCTGTATGCAAAATTTTGAAGAACCCACCCGAGATTCGATTATGCACCGCGAGGCAGGTTATACGCCACCCCGCTCGCTCAGACACTGGTTAATTGGACGTCCGCTTTCAACGGCGGATGCACCGCACCAAACGATTGGCAAGGGTATTGGTCTGGCAGTTTTTGCATCGGACGCCCTTTCGTCAACAGCTTACGCCACCCAGGAAATGCTGGTCATCCTGGCCGCCGCCGGGACGATTGCCTTCGGTTATGTATTCCCGATTTCCATCGCGATTGTGGTATTGCTGGTCATCGTGGCGCTTTCATACGAACAGGTGATCCATGCCTACCCGGATGGTGGCGGGGCTTATATCGTTGCCCACGACAACCTGGGCAGGTTTTACGCTCTAATCGCGGCTTCCGCCCTGTTGACGGATTATATCCTGACGGTTTCCGTTTCGATCTCCTCGGGTGCGGCGCAAATTGTTTCAGCCTTTCCTGCTTTGCATCCATACCGGGTGCCTATTGCCGTTACAGCAGTGTTCTTGATCACGCTGATCAACCTGCGCGGCGTGCGCGAATCCGGGACGGCCATTGCTATTCCCAGCTATTTCTTCATCATCATGCTGTACGCGTTGGTTGGGACCGGTCTGATACGCTATTTCTTCGGCTCCTTGGGCGGGGTGGTTGACCCGCCACCTCTTGAAACGCTCGGCCCCCTGGCTGCGATCACACCTTTCCTGATCTTGCATGCCTTTTCCAGCGGCACCGCAGCGCTGACCGGGATCGAAGCCATTTCCAATGGCATCACGGCCTTTAAAGAACCACGCAGCAAGAATGCAGGCATTACCCTGATCTATATGGCCGCAATCTTGAGCACCCTGTTCATCGGCATCTCCTTCCTGACCGGGAAAGTGCATGCCGTGCCCTCCGAGCAGGAGACTGTCATTTCGCAATTGGCCCGGACGATATTCAATGGGCAGGGAATTTTGTACCTGGCGATCATTTTAGCGACTACCGTAATATTGATCCTGGCAGCAAACACCGCTTTTGCCGGTTTCCCGCGCCTGGGCGCACTGATGGCAAAGGACGGTTTTCTGCCGCGACAGTTGACCTATCGCGGCAGCCGCCTGGTGTATTCCTATGGCATTGTCAGCCTGGCATTGATAGCTTCCGTGCTGATCGTGATTTTCCAGGCCAGCGTAACGCGATTGATCCCCCTGTATGCGATTGGCGTGTTTCTCTCTTTTACCCTGGCACAGTTCGGAATGGCTCGTCGTTGGTGGAAAAGCGGGAAGTTGAAGCCCGAAGATGAACTGGTCGAATCCGGATCTACTCTGCACTACGAGAAAAACTGGCAAACCAAGATGTTTGCTAACGGCTTTGGCGCCTTTTGTACTGCGGTTGTCATGGTGATTTTTGCAGTTACAAAATTCCGGGACGGGGCCTGGGTTGTCTTGCTTTTGATCCCGTTGTTGGTGGTCATGCTCCAGATGATCAACCGTCACTACCGCAATTTGGCAAACCGTCTCTCGCTGGAAAAGTTTGGGGGCCCGCCTCCACAGGCCGTTCGTCACCGTGTGATCCTGCCGCTCAGCGGCGTGCACCAGGGATCGCTGGAGGCGCTGCGCTATGCGCGTTTGCTCTCGAACGATGTCACGGCGGTCCATATTTCGATAGACCCGGTTGAGACCGAAAAGGTTAAACGAAGATGGGAGAAGTGGGGAGAAGGCACGCGCCTGGTCATAGTGGACTCACCCTACCGGCTCTTTCTGGAACCCTTGCTTGGCTATCTCGAAGAGATCATTGCCCAGCGACAACCGAACGAGACCATTACGATTGTAGTACCTGAGTTTGTCCCGGCTGAACGCTGGCATTCTCTCTTACATATGCAGACGGCCAAGTTACTGCGCAGCGAGCTGCTTTCCAAACCGGGTGTCGTCGTAACCAACGTGCCTTACCAGGTATTCTGAGTTATCGGCAGTTTTTCGAAGGAGAATGTTTATGAACTTCTTTGTGATTGGATGCGGACGGGTCGGTTCTGAACTGGCCTTTCGCCTGTATAAAAACGGACACAAGGTTGTCGTTATCGATAAGAACCGCGAGGCCCTCAACGGGCTTCCCTCCGAGTTCCGTGGCCGGACCATCGAAGGTGACGTGCTGGTCGAACAGATGCTGGAGCGCGCCGGGATCAGCGAAGCGGACGGCTTAGCAGCCGTAACCAATTCAGACACACTCAACGCGGTTGTTGCTCATATTGCACACGTGGTATATAAGGTGCCGATCGTAGTTGCACGCAACTATGACCCTGCCATGTTGCCCGTGCTGGAAGCTTTCGGTCATCAGGTCGTCAGCTCAACCAGTTGGGGCGCACAACGCATTCAAGAGTTGCTGGTCGATCCGTCCTTCCGCACGTTATTCTCTGCCGGGAACGGGGAAGTGGAAGTCTACGAAATGATGATCTCTCCCGCCTGGGATGAAAAGCCCCTGGGCGAGCTGCTTCGAGACAACCCGGACTGTCTGCCCGTTGCCCTGACCCGGGCCGGTCGCGCCCTTTTACCGAATACTGAGACAGTCCTACAGGCTGGCGATCTGCTCAATGTCAGCGCCACCTTTGCCGGAATCAAAACTTTGCGTTCTCAGTTGGTTTCAGGAAAGGAGGCCTAGATGTTTGTCATTATTGCTGGTGGTGGACGGACAGGTTCTCAATTAGCGCTGGTTCTGCTCTCCGGCGAGCATAAGGTGCTTGTAGTAGAACATCGCCGCGAAATGTTGACCCGCTTGCATCAAGAACTGCCTACTGAGGCAATTTACGAAGGCAATCCTACTGACCCGGCGGTTTTGGAGCATGCCGGCATTCGCAAAGCGAACGTGGTTGCAGCCTGTATGTCGGATGACACGGCCAACCTGGCGCTGTGTTTCCTGGCGCGGGAGATGTTCGGTGTGCCGCGCACGATTGCGCGGGTTAATAATCCGCGCAACGCCTGGCTGTTCAATGGGGAGTTTCATGTGGATGTTGCCCTCAATCAGGCCAACGTATTCGCCAGCCTGATCCAGGAGGAAATGTCCATGGGGGATATGATGACATTACTCAAGCTACGTCGTGGCCGCTATTCGCTGGTGGAAGAAAAAGTTCCGCCGGGCGCTAAGGCAATCGGCGTCGCCCTGAAAGATCTTGGCCTGCCGGATGAATGTGTCATCGCTGCTATCATCCGGGACGGCAAGGTCACCCTGCCGCGCGGGGATACTACCTTCCAAAAGGACGATGAAGTCCTGGCGGTCACCGATTCCGATGGCGCCCGCCAGTTAGCCGCATTATTGGCTCCCGTCAGAGATTAATGCTGCTCTCATTACCTGAGATTCCAGTTTGACCGATAATAAGCGTTACGGTATAATACCGTGCCACTTCAACAATTGGTCCCAACCTTGGGAAACGCAATTATCTTTTATATAAAGGAAAGTATATGCCGAAAAGAACGTATCAACCTAAAATTCGCCGCCGCGTGCGCGTACATGGCTTTCGCAAGCGAATGAAATCCGCCGATGGGCGCAATGTGCTTAAGCGCCGCCGCTTACGCGGTCGTATTCGCTTGGCAACAAAAGCCAACGAACATGTCAAAAAGGTGCGGTGGTAGGATCGCCAGCCGGTTTGACCTGCGAGGCGGAGTCGTTTCGTTACCCCCAGTGTGATGCATTGAATCAACCAGAACAGTTGGCATTTCGAGGTGCGGGTGCAGCACAAATTCCGCCTCACCCGGTCGACTGATTTCAAGCGGGTGCGGCGCACAGGTAAGTCTTATGCCCACCCGTTTGTTGTGTTGGTGGTACAAGCCAGTGAAGCGCCCAGGGTGCGTGTGGGGGTGACAGCCGGTCGGGCTGTCGGTGGGGCCGTGCAGCGGAACAGAGCCAAGCGTCTCTTGCGAGAAGCGATGCGACCATTGTTACCTCAAATAATCCCCGGATGGGACCTGATCCTGATCGCTCGCCCCGCACTTTCTGCTTCCTCCTTGCAGGAGATCCGCCAGGCGCTGACAAGTTTGCTGCACCGTGCTCAAATCATACCTCTATCCAATGGATCGTGAGTTTTACTTGCCAGACGATTACCCGAATGAGCCGCGCATGCGTGACCTGCCGCGCACGCCGCGGAACTGGGCGCGCCTGGTGTTATTGACTTTGATTCGGTTATATCAAAAGACCATCTCGCGTGGCCTGCCAGAGGGAACCTGCCGGTTTTATCCGTCCTGTTCCCACTATGGATATCAGGCCATCTACAAGTATGGTGCACTGAAAGGCTCAATAATGGCCGTCTGGAGGGTGTTGCGCTGCAATCCCTTTAATGATGGCGGCTATGACCCTGTCCCCTAGGAGAAATTTCAACTCAATGAAATCGAAGAATATTCTTTTCGTGCTTGTAGTAGCCCTGGCTGCTGTATTGCTGAGTGGCTGTACAGGCCAGGGACTCACCAACAGTTGGCCGGGACTGGCCAGCGATGGCGAGACAGTTTATCTCGCCTCCGGGCAATTTTTGTATGCCATCAATCTGGAGGACGGTAAAGAAATCTGGCGTTATCCGGCCAAATCAAGCAACAGCCTCCAGTTTATCGCCCAGCCGGTCCTTGCGCCAGACGGAACGATCATCATCGGCTCGGCTGGCTCAGACCATCGTCTGGTAGCGTTGGATCCGTCGCAATTACTAAGCAGCGAAACCGTCAGAACCCCTGCTGAAAAATGGATCTTCACACAGGCCAGAAGCAGTTGGGTGGCCGGCGCTCTCATCCTGGATGATAAAGTCTTTGCTCCCAACTCGGACGGCATTCTTTATGTTCTCGACCTCCAGGATGGATCTTCTGGGTCAGCTTTACAAAGGATCAACCTTGGCGGCGCACTCTGGGCGCAACCCAGCACGGACGGTAACCTGGTCTATGTTGCCTCGCTGGATCATTATCTATATGCAATTGATCCGAACACCTACGAGTTCGCCTGGCCGGCCATCGATCTGGGCGGCGCGGCTCCGGGCACACCCCTTGTCGGTCCGGATGGGAATGTTTATGTCGGATCATTTGATTCGGCGATCGTAAAAGTGGATCCTGCTACGGGGGCCGATACGCTTTTGACCAGTACGCAGGGCTGGGTCTGGAGTGGACCCGTAAGCGATGGTCAGAGTATCTATTTTGGCGACCTGGAAGGTAACTTGTTTGCTGTCGACGCTGACAGCGGGAACCAATCCTGGTCCATCCAACCGGATGGCCCGGTTGTCGGCAGCCCGTTGGTCATATCTGAAAATATTGTCTTTGCAACCGAGTCCGGTACCGTCTACGCTGTAGACAGTGCGGGAGCGATCGTCTGGCAGCGCCAGGTGGGTGGGCAGATCTATACCTCACCCGTTGCCGGCACGGATAAAATCATCGTAGCGCCCATGCAAGCCGAGTTTTCATTAGCAGTACTCGATACAACAAGTGGAAACCAGGCTTGGACGTTCACGCCTGAGAACTGAGGATTTTAATATGTGGGATACCCTGATTATTCACCCGTTTACAAATTTGCTGTTGTGGATCTATTCTCTAATAGCGAATGTCCCCGGCGCGTTTGGCTGGGCTATCATCTTGTTCACCATCCTTATCCGCATCGTCACCTGGCCGCTCAATGCGCAGCAGTTGAAAGGTGCCCAGGCCATGCAGGAGCTGCAGAAAGACAAAGAGTGGCAGGCCATTCAGAAAAAATATGCCAAAGACAAAGAGAAGTTGGCGCAGGAACAAATGCGTATCTATAAAGAAAGAGGCATCAGCCCCTTTAGTTCCTGCCTGCCCACGCTGATCCAGTTTCCGATCATCATCGGACTGTACCAGGCCATCATCAACGCGCTTGCTTCTGCGCCGCTGGGCCTGCTGAAATTGGCGCGCGGCCTTTACCCCACCCTGAACGTCGCCGCGCTCATCCCGCTCAACAGCCGTTTCCTGTGGATGGACCTGAGCCAGCCCGAATCAATTCCGATTTTTGGCTTCAACCTGCCAACGCTGGCTTTGATCGTCGCGATTACCACTTACATCCAGTCAAAGCTGACCATGCCGGCATCGACCAACCCCGGTGACCAAACGGCCGCCATGACCAAAACCATGAGCATCTACATGCCGCTCCTGCTGGGTTATTTTGCACTTACCTTCGCTTCCGGTCTGTCGGTATACTTCATTACCAGCAACCTGCTGGGTATCTTCCAATACGCCGTCACCGGGCGTGCTAACTGGCGCAACCTGCTGCCGGGCGGTGATAAGCAAGATAAGCAAGATAAACAAGCCAAAGCGAAAGTCGCTAAATAGGATATGAGGGAGGAAATCATGAACGAAAAAGCAACGCTTGAGATCATTGCCCCTACTGTGGAGGAAGCCCTCGCGCAAGGATTGGCCCAACTCGGCCTTCCTGCCGAGGCTGTCAGCATGGAAGTGCTGGATGCTGGATCCAAAGGACTGTTCGGACTGGGCGGACGCCAGGTGCGTGTGCGCCTGACCGTCAAATCGGAGCAGGACTCAGCTACCCCGGCTCCCGATTCAACGCCGGACCGCAAACCTGCTCCCGTCTCGGCAAAGAAACCGCGGCCCGAGCCGAAAGAACCCGTACCAGCCTCTGCCCCGAAAGATAACGGTGAACCGGACGAGCTGCTCAACCTGGCCGAAGAAACCGTGTCCAAGTTGCTGTATCACATGAATATGGAGGCCCAGGTCTCTGCTCATTATCAAGAATCCGACCGCGATGATCGTCGCACCATCCACGTAGATGTGCGCGGCGATGACCTGAGTATCCTGATCGGACGCCGCTCGGAGACCTTGAACGCCTTTCAGTATGTGGCCAGCCTGATGGTCGGTAAGGAAGTGCAGCAGTGGGTTCAGCTCGTGGTAGATGTAGAAGGCTACCGCAGCCGCCGCGAGAGCCAGTTAAGACGGATGGCGCGCCGCATGGCCGAGCAAGCTCTCAAAACCGGACGCCGGCAGGTGCTGGAACCAATGTCGTCCAACGAACGCCGTATCATTCACCTGGAATTGCGCGAGCACCCCGCTGTCACCACCGAGAGTGTAGGTGAGGATCCACACCGCAAAGTCACCATTACTCCCAAAGACACATAATCTCAAAATAAACATTACCTTGCGAAAGCCGTGTCCTGAGGCGTAGCCGATGGATCTAGCCTTCGCAAGTTTTTTTAAGACGGTATAATGCTTGCATGTATAACCTGGTCCCACTGGAGCCGGTGGATTATTTAGTCATCGGCCACGTCACTCATGACCTGACGCCGTCCGGCCCACGCCTGGGAGGTACGGCTGCGTATTCTGCTCTCACGGCGCGTGCGCTGGGTATGCGCGTGGGCGTTGTCACAGCCAGCGGCCCGGAGACGGACCTGGAAGCTTTAAGCGACATTCCGGTCGTATCTGTTCCCTCAGCGCAAAGCACAACATTTGAAAACATCTACTCCAAGAACGGGCGCAGGCAGGTGTTGCATCACCGCGCTGCTCTGTTAACGTTCGATAGTGTGCCGGATGATTGGCGGCGGTCAACGATCATCCATCTTGGACCGGTGGCCCAGGAAATGGATGCAATTTTGCCAGCCCTGTTTTCGCCCACGCTCTTGGGGCTTACGCCACAGGGCTGGCTGCGCACCTGGGACGAGTCCGGTCGGGTGGGGCAAACAGACTGGGAATCCGCCGAGCAGGCACTCGGTCAGGCCGGGGCCGTGGTGCTCAGCCTCGAGGACGTGGGCGGCGACGAGGAGCGGATCGAGTTCATGGCATCCCATACCCGCATCCTGGCCGTAACCGAAGCGGCGGCAGGCTCCCGTCTTTACTGGCATGGCGACCAGCGTCGTTTCCATGCCCCTGAAATGTACGAAACAGATGCAACCGGCGCGGGCGATATTTTTGCGGCAGCTTTTTTCACCCGCCTGCTGACCACGCAAGATCCCTGGGAGGCAGCTCGTTTTGCGACCCAACTCTCAGCGCGTTCCGTGATCCGTAAAGGGCTGGAGGGGATCCCAACAGCCGAAGAAATCCAGGCCTGCATGGTGGAGGTCTTTTAATTCATGGGACTGATTTATACGCTTGTCAATCAAAAAGGCGGGGTGGGCAAGACGACTACGGCCATCAACATGGGGGCATATCTGGCTCATTTTGGGCAGCGCGTCTTGATCGTAGACCTGGACCCGCAGGCGAACGCCACCTCCTGTCTGGGCGTGGACAAGCATACCGTTAAAGGCAGCACGTATGATGCCATCCTCAACTCGACCCCTGCCAGTTCGTTGGTGTTATACAATGAAAAGTTGAAGCTTTCCTTACTGCCTTCTTCTCCGGGGCTGGCCGGCGCGGAAGTGGAACTTGTGGCTCAACTCGGGCGCGAGTCGCGTTTGAAGCAAGCGATTGCCCCCCTGGCAGAACATTACGATTACGTATTGATCGATTGCCCTCCCTCGCTTGGCCTGTTGACGGTGAATGGATTGATGGCCGCCCGAGATGGGGTCATCATTCCGGTGCAGTGTGAATATCTCGCTCTGGAAGGGCTGGGCCAGCTTACCCAGACTTTGCAACTGGTGCGCTCCGCCCTGTTTCCAGAGCTTAAAGTGCGCGGCGTCGTCCTGACCATGTTCGACAGCCGGGTCCGGCTCTCCAGCGACGTGGTGGCCGAGGTCAGCCGCCATTTCCCCGAACAGACTTTTAAATCGGTGGTGCCGCGCAGCATCCGGCTGGCCGAAGCGCCATCCTATGGTCTCCCGGTTTTAGTTTACGCTCCCGGATCAAGCGGAGCAGAGGCTTACGAAAGCCTGGCGCGAGAAGTCCTGGCCGGGGACGGTATCCAGGTCCTTGTAGAAAATTGAAATTACTGTATCTTTTCAATAAAACGGGATGCCCCATCTTTCTGGGATGATACAAATTAATTGTGTTTTAGTGGATAAAGAAGGAGTAACATATGCCTCAACGCTCTGGTCTTGGCAAAGGATTGGATGCACTGATCCCCTCATCGCCCGGTTTGCAACAACATACGGCCGGTGAAGGTGCTGTCCTGCAGCTTCCTGTAGATGTGATTCTGCGCAACCCCCGGCAGCCACGTGACCGGTTCGACCCAAAAGACCTGGAGGAACTGACTGCTTCCATCCGCGAACATGGCATTATTCAACCATTGATCGTCTCGCCGGGTACTGAGGGAACTTATACCCTGATTGCCGGAGAGCGCCGCCTGGAAGCTGCCAAACTGGCAGGATTGCGCACCGTCCCGGCCGTTTCTCGCCAGGCCAGTGACCGGGAACTGCTGGAACTAGCCTTGATCGAAAACATCCAGCGGGCCGAACTGAACCCCTTGGAAGAGGCGGATGCCTACCGGCAGTTGACGGAAGACTTTGGTCTTTCTCACGAGGAGGTTGCCGTGCGTGTGGGGAAAAGCCGCCCGGCTATCAGCAATACCATCCGTTTGCTGCAATTATCTGATACCGTTAAAATGACCCTCATCGAAGGCTACGCTCACGCAGACGAAGCAGACCAGGATATCGAAAAACAGGCCGAGAGCAAATTCCGTCTGAGCGAAGGGCATGCAAGGGCTCTATTGCATTTACCCACCCATCAGGCCCAGAATTCAGCCTTGAAGACGGTTGTAGCAGGCAAACTCAACGTCCGCCAGACCGAAGAACTTGTCAAGCGCTGGGGGGGAGAAAAAAGAGCCATTGTTCCTCAGAAGACTCTCTCTCCTGAAGTGGCCGAATTGGAAAAACGCCTCGAGGATAGTCTGGAAACAAAAGTAAGGTTGCGCTATAGTAAAGAGAACGGCGGCACGGTCACCATCCGCTATTATTCGGACGAAGATTTGAATAAATTATTGGAAAGGTTGTTGTAATGGTATCGGCAGGTTGGTCAACCTGCCCCTGCGCCACTTCACAATGAAAATCCTGTACAACGCCCGCATCTATACCCTCGATGGTTCTCGCCCGATAGCCTCCGCTATCGCGATGGAACGCGAACGCATCCTGGCGGTAGGCGAAACAGACGACTTGCTGCCCGAATTTGAGCAGGCGGAGAAACAGGATATGGCCGGCCAAACCATCCTGCCCGGCCTGACCGACGCACACCTGCACCTACAACATTACGCGCTTTCCCTCCAAAAAATTAACTGCGAAACTGATACGTTAGAGGAATGCCTGCATCGTATAATAGAACGCGTCCGCTCCTCCCAACCCGGCGAATGGATCCTGGGCCACGGCTGGAATCAAAACAACTGGTCCCCCTCTAGCCCCACGGGGGTGCTTCCCCCTTCGGGGACGATGCGCGAACGGGCTAGGGCTGAGGGCTGGCCTTCCGTTACCGATCTTGACAGAATTTCACCGAACAACCCCGTTTACATGACAGCCAAATCGCTGCACGCTGGCTGGGCAAATTCCGCGGCCCTGAAGCTGGCCGGCATCACAGCCAACACGCCTGACCCTGCCAACGGCCAACTGCAACGCGATGAGCACGGAGAACTGACCGGCATCCTGCTCGAAACGGCCATGGAACTGGTCAGCAGGATCATTCCGGAACCTTCCGTGGGAGATATCGCAGCAGCGATCGAGGGGGCCCAGCCGCTCTTGTGGCGCATGGGACTCACCGGTGTGCACGATTTCGACCGTCGTCCCTGCTTCATGGCCCTCCAGCAGCTTCATGCCCGGGATAAGCTCAAACTGCGGGTCACGAAAAGTATCCCGCTCGAAGACCTTGACCACGCCGTCGAACTCGGCCTGCGCACCAGTTTCGGTGACGATTGGCTGCGCATCGGTTCGGTCAAAGCCTTTATGGACGGCGCCCTCGGTCCGCGCACGGCAGCCATGCTCCAGCCTTACTTGAACGAGCCGGAAAACCGTGGCATTCTGAACATGGATGCCGAAGAACTCTTTGAATCTGGCCGGCGGGCTGTGGAAGTGGGACTTAGCATGGCGGTCCACGCCATTGGAGACCGCGCCAACCACGAAGTGCTGGACGCCTACGAACAACTACGGCGCTTCGAACGGGACCACAACCTGCCTCCGTTAAAACACCGGATCGAACACGTCCAGGTGCTCCACCCCGATGACGCTGGTCGGCTGGCGGAACTCGGGATTATTGCCTCGATGCAACCCTTCCACGCCACTTCTGACATGCACATGGCCGACCGCTACTGGGGTGAGCGCGCAGCACTTTCCTACGCCTGGCAGACCCAGTTGCAGCAGGGCGCTCGTCTGGCATTTGGCTCCGATGCGCCGGTGGAATCACCCAATCCGTTTCTCGGCTTGCACGCAGCCCTCACCCGCCAGCATGCTGACGGCTCTCCGGCTGAAGGCTGGTATCCGCACCAGCGGTTGTCCATGCAGGAGGCTCTTGAAGCCTACACCCTGGGCCCGGCGTACACGGCCGGCGTGGAAACCCGCCTTGGCAAACTCAGCCCCGGCTACCTGGCTGACCTCATCGTTCTACATCGAGACCCCTTTGCCACCCCGCCGTCTGACTTGATCCAGCTCGAATCATCGGCAACCATGCTCGGCGGGGAATGGGTCTGGGGACAATAGAGGCACCATGGAACAACAAGCCCCGCTTACCCCCGAAATGCTTGTGCCCCGTTTGGGCGACTACCTGGTGCAACGCAACTACATCACAGAGACTGACCTGCAGAAGGCGCTTGCCTATCAACAGGAAAAGATGACGGACAACCAGACCTATTTGCTCGGGCAAGCGCTGGTCGATCTTAAGCTTATCAACCCGACGGAGCTCGATCAAGCTGTAACCGAACAGATCATCCAGCTACGGTCTGCCCTCCAGGCAGCCAATCGCAACCTGGAACGCCGCGTGCAAGAACGCACGGCAGAATTACAAAAAGCGCTGGAAAGGCTCTCAGAGCTGACCCAGATGAAGGCCAATTTCGTCAGCAATGTCTCCCATGAGCTACGCACACCTTTGACTCACGTGAAAGGTTATCTCGAATTGATGATTACCGGGTCGCTGGGACCTGTGTCGGAAGAACAACATCATGCCCTGGCGGTCAGCCAAAAATCAGCAGCGCGCTTGGAAGCGATGATCGATGATCTGATCATGTTCTCGCTGGCGTCCAAGGGCGAGCTCAGCATCAAACAGGGTCCGGTGGATATCCGTCGCCTGGCGAATATGGTCGTCAAGGCGGCTGCGGAAAAGGCTGCCGGCCGGGATGTCACCGTCCATGCTGTGGTAGATGGTCACGTACCCCTCGTCCAGGCGGATTCGCAAAAAACTGCCTGGGTGCTCACCCAACTTCTGGATAACGGGATCAAGTTCACGCCCGCGGGTGGACGGGTCGTCTTGAATGTAAAACCGGAATCAAGCAACCTGGTCATGCTTTCGGTTGTGGATACAGGCATCGGGATCCCTGTATCCCGCATCAACGAGATCTTCGAACCCTTCCACCAGTTGGACGAATCTTCGACCCGCCGGTTTGGCGGAGCAGGGTTGGGGTTGTCTCTTGTACGGCAGATCGTAGAAGCACACGGCTCGATGCTGGATGTACAGTCTGTAGAGGGCCACGGAACTACCTTTCGCTTTCCTTTACTTGCAGTTGAATCGTAGGTACCATGCATAAAGAAGCACTCGATCCAAGAACTCTGGCATACCTTCAAACCCTTGTTCAGGCTGCCAGCATGAACAGTGATTGGAAAGTTGCGCTGGACAAGTTGTTGGTGGCGCTGCGGGCAGAGTTTGTTTTTGATAATGCCGCTATTTATATGGTCGATCAGGCAAGCTCGAATCTGGAAATTGCACATGCCCGCGCAGTCGGGCGTGGCAAAGCTGCCGAGGCGGATGCAGCCTGGGGCGAAAGCCTGGCCAACCAGGTACTGGCAAAGGAGTGTGTGCTCGCACAAGACCCTCTTGAAGATGCCAACGACAGGATCTCTCAGGCATACTTGCTGGGCTTGCCTCTCTACAATGGTGCCAAAATATTTGGTGTCATGGTGTTTGTCCGTTTTGGTGGGCCTGTTTATGAAGAAGCGCATATTACCCTGGCAGTTGTTGTAGGAAGTTTGGTCGCTGCCCTTTTGTTACGTAAACTGTATGAAAAAACTCACGAACAGCTGTCCGTTCTGCAGCAAAAAGTACAGTTGCAGGATGATTTTGTGGCTACTATTTCTCACGAGCTGCGTACTCCATTAGGTTTTATCAAAGGATACTCGACAACCTTACTCCGCGCGGATACAACCTGGGATGAAGAAACCAAACAAGAATTCCTGACCATCATTGATGAAGAAGCTGACCGGCTGGCCGAATTGATCGATAATATTCTTGAGTCTGCAAAACTGCAGAGCCGTTCCGTACAGCTTAATGTGCAACCCGTACGCCTGGATGCCTTGATCCGCGATGTGGTCGTCCGCGTTCGTACGCGCCACAAAAGCCTGGAAGTAGAACTTTACCTCGAGCCGATTCCGTTAATCCAGTGCGATAACGTCCGTATTACGCAAGTATTCGACAACTTATTTAGCAACGCGATCAAATATGCAAGTGGTTCGAAGATCAC
Organism: Anaerolineales bacterium; assembly: GCA_011389535.1. GTDB lineage: Bacteria > Chloroflexota > Anaerolineae > Anaerolineales > Villigracilaceae > JAABUE01. The sequence goes on along the minus strand of JAABUE010000014.1, from coordinate 7,208 downwards.
AGTTAAGGTCAAAGAAAATAAAGGCTCGTTGCTGGTAACTTTTTCCGACCGGGGACCCGGGATCCCGAAGGCTTACTTGCCCTATATTTTCGAACGTTTCTATCGCGTACCCGGCGAACGTACCAGCAAAGGCAGCGGATTAGGGTTATACATTTGCAATCAAATCATTATGGCCCATCATGGTAAGATTTGGGTAGAGTCTGAATTAAAAAAGGGAACTACTTTTTATATCCAGTTGCCCATTAAATCGGCAATTTAATTCTTCCTTTTTTCGCTAAGGAGTTGAGCAAATGTCAAAACGAATTCTCATAGTGGATGACGAGCCGCGTTACTTGCGCCTTCTGGAAGCAAACCTGCGGACAGAGGGATATGAAGTGGCAAGTGCACAAGATGGCGTTCAAGCAGTTGATATCTTTTCATCCCAGCCGATCGACTTGATCCTGCTTGACATCATGATGCCCCGCATGGACGGTTTTTCGACCTGCCAGCGCATCCGCGAATATTCAAACGTACCGATCATCATGCTGACGGCCAAAGGAGAAGAACAAGACCGCGTTCGTGGCCTGGACCTTGGGGCTGATGATTACCTCGTAAAGCCTTTCTCGGCGACGGAGCTACTTGCACGGGTGCGGGCTGTGTTACGGCGCAGCCAGATCCCTGCGGAAACCGGGCAAGCGCGCTTTTTCTCGCATGGCGACTTAAAGATTGATTTTGCGCGCGCAGAAGTCTGGCGCAACGAACAGCCCATCTCGCTCTCAGCAACCGAATATCGCCTGTTACTACAGTTTGCACATAATGTAGGAAGTATCCTGACCTCTGAAGATTTGCTAACCGGTGTGTGGGGACCAGAGTACAAGATGGAAAAGGAAATCTTGTGGGTGAGCATAGCTCGCTTGCGCCAGAAGTTGGAAGAAGACCCACACGCTCCCCGGCATATTGTGACGCGCTCCGGTTTGGGATATCTTATGCCGCCCTTAGAGACCACTTAACGGAGTTTGCATTGCCAGACAAATCTATCCTGATTGTGGATGCGGATAACGCCAGTCTGAATTTCCTCACCCGCATGGTAAAGGACCAGGGGCATTTTGTCATGGGAGCAAACTCGGGCAAGGAGGGATTATTGATCATCTGGCGAGATCGGCCTGATTTGATCATTTTTGACCCGTCTCTACAAGATGTCTCTCCAGAAGACTTTTTAAGGAAGTTGCGCCGCGATTTGCGCAGCACCGACATACCAATATTGGCCCTGAGCAGCAGTCACAACCCCGGATTAAAGGAAACCTGTCTGCAGGCTGGCTGCAATGAGTACGTGCTGAAATCCGGGGAAATTGTTGCAACCTTACCCGAGGTTATTGCCCGGTTGCTTGGTGTAAAACAAGAGCTGATTAAAGAAGGCGGACACCTGATCGTTTTTTTGAGCGCCAAAGGCGGTACAGGCACATCATCTCTGTGCGCAAATTTGGCCATGGCCATACACCATAGCAAGCCCGAATCTAGTGTTGTTGTGGTCGATATGGTTTTGCCGATTGGCTCGATCGCTCCGATTGTCGGTTACCAGGGTGAACTGGACCTGGTTTCTGTGACGGAATTATCACCCGGCAAAACAACGGAGGAATACTTCCGCTCACGCTTGCCGGTTATGGAAGTGTGGCAATTCCAATTGTTAGCTGGTGCACCTGATCCTGAGCGGGCCAATGATCTCAAAATAGCACGCATACCAGAAGTGATCAAGGCGCTTCAGAGCTCTTATGATTATGTGATTGTTGACCTGGGACGATCATTATCACGTATCAGCCTTCCCATTATTCAAAAAGCGGATTTACTGGTGCTTATTATGAGCACCGACCAGAGTACCATCACGCTTACAAAAAAGATTTTGGATTATTTACATGCCCAGGGGATAGATTCTCGAAACATATACGCCATCTTGAACCGGGCAGTCGGTCTTGAAGGCCTGACTAAAACGGAAGCAGAAAAAATCATCGGTCTGCCGATCAAGAGCACCTTGCCTTATATGGGCAGCAATTTTGCACTGGCAAATAATTTGAACCAGCCTATCATCCTTAAGTACCCAGAAGATTCAGCCTCCATTGTCTTTAGAGATGTGGCCAGCGACATGATTAAGACCGCAAACAGCTTACGAAGCAGATAGAAATCCAGAATACATTAACCAATTGACTGCTGAAAAGAAAGTGAGAAATGATGACATTTGAATTTGACGAAAAAGGCAAAGTCTTCACAGATGTGGTTTCCAAAGTGGCGATTCCTGCTGTTGTGCAAACAACTCAACATTTGATCCGCGGAAATATACATGTTCGCCGCGATGAAAGATTTAAAGACGAATTGGATCGCGATGAACTTTTTCTGGCGGTCACCGATGCAACTGTTATTGGTACAGATGGGCAGATACTCCACCGAACCCGTTTTTTGGCTATACGCCGTGCACAGATAGTCTGGGTACTGCCTGCCCAGGAAACAGAAGAGCTTGGTGAAGAATGACCACGCTTTCTTCTGCTGGCGGCGTTTCTCGCCTCACAAGCCAGGACCTGGTTAAGCTCAAGAAATATCTGATCGACAATGTCGCGCGTGCGATTGAAGCTGAGGGGATAGCAGCAACAGAGCGTGACGATTACATCAAACAACAAATCGAAACCATTTATGACCAGGCAAATCTAAAACTGCCTCAGGACCTTCGCGGGATGATCCTGAACGAAGTCTTGAATGAATTGCTTGGATACGGACCACTGGAACCACTTCTGAAAGATCCTGAAGTTACGGAAGTGATGGTGAATGGTCCAAAGAAAGTGTATGTTGAAAAGAAAGGCCAGTTAACGCGATCAAGCGTTGTGTTTGATGATGATAACCATGTTCTTCAGATCATCGACCGGATCATCCTGCCGCTCGGTCGGCGTGTGGATGCAGATAGCCCCACTGTTGATGCCCGCTTACCGGATGGATCGCGTGTGAATGCGGTCATATCGCCTGTTTCCATTGATGGCCCTTCCATCACAATCCGCAAGTTTAGCAAGGAAAAGCTGGGTATTGGGGCATTGATCGATTTTGGCTCCATCACCGAGAAGATGGCTGAGTTTGTGCGGGCCTGTGTATTAGCGCATTTGAATATCATCATCTCCGGTGGCACCGGTTCAGGTAAAACAACACTTCTCAATGTGCTATCAAGCTTCATCCCGGAAAGTGAGCGCATAATAACCATCGAGGATGCCGCCGAGTTGCAACTGCAACAAGACCATGTCTTACGAATGGAAACCAAGCCAGCCAATATAGATGGCCGCGGTGCAGTAACCATCCGCGATTTGGTGCGAAACTCCCTTCGTATGCGCCCTGACCGGATCGTGGTTGGCGAAGTGCGCGGCGGCGAGGCGCTTGACATGCTTCAGGCCATGAATACCGGCCACGATGGTTCTCTTACAACCCTGCACTCCAACTCACCGCGCGATGCGATTGCGCGACTCGAAACCCTGGTTCTCATGTCGGGCATGGATTTGCCGCTGAAGGTCGTGCGACAACAGATTGCCTCTGCAGTCGATTTAATCGTACAACAAACACGACTGAAAGACGGCACCCGCAAAGTAACAGCGATCACAGAAGTAGCGGGCATGGAAGGCGATATTGTTGTTCTCACTGATATCTTCAAGTTTGAACAAACAGGGGTGACGACTGAAGGCAAGGTTCTGGGCGATCTGAAGGCAACCGGCATCCGCCCGCTCTTCTCGTCACGTCTCGAAGCGGCTGGATTTAAATTAGGCGCCGAAGTGTTTGGAGCCAACATCTCCGAAATGCTCAGCAAAAGCCACAAGCGATAAAACAACAGCAAATGGTTCTCTGCTATAATCAACGAACCTGAATTTTGGGACGCTTGGAAAGAAAACATTGAGGTACTATGGACATGCAAGCCCAGGTTAAAATCCGCACAAAAAAACTCGGCATCCTGATCCGGGACGCGCGGCTGGCTTCGCGTAGAAGCACCGAAGAATGCGCGGCTGCCATCAATATGACCAACGACCTTTTTATTGCCTATGAAGAAGGAAACAGGGCGCCATCCCTGCCTGAGCTGGAAACGCTGGTCTATTATCTCGACCTTCCCATCAACCATTTTTGGAAAAATAAAACGCTTTCAGATGCTCCAGCTCGAATCACCAAATTGGATCTGCCTCGCCTGACCGGACTGCGCCAGCGTATGATCGGGGCACTCCTGCGCCAGGCACGCATGAATGCCAGCCTGTCCATCAAATCTATATCCGAGCAGACCGGTATTTCAGCCAGCCATCTGGAACGATATGAGTTGGGAGAGCTTCCAATCCCGTTGCCTGAATTGGAGGTCATCCTCAAAGTGCTGGGAGGGCGGGTCGAGACATTCTTCGACCAGGGCGGACCAGTCGGTCAATGGATGACACAACAAAAAGCGATCGAGCAGTTTTTGGATATGCCGGTCGAACTCCAGAATTTTGTCTGCCAACCGGTCAACAGACCGTATCTCGACCTGGCGCGCAAGCTCAGTGAAATGTCCACCGACAAGCTTCGTTCCGTGGCCGAGGACTTACTCGATATCACCCTTTAAGGGGCAAGATCATGACTCCTAACCCAGAACATCTCGCTGAACAGGGGAAACAAGCCTTTGCAGCCAAGGATTTTCACGGGGCAGCTTCGTTCTTTACCGAGGCTGCTTCTAATTATGAAGCGCTGGAGGATACCCTCAACGCTGCCGAGATGAAAAACAACTTGAGCGTGGCCTTATTGCAAGCGGGGAAAGCAAAGCCAGCTTACGAGGCAGCTGCTGGTACAGACGAAATATTCGCCCGTGCTGGTGACGTAGAGCGCCAGGCAATGGCTTTTGGCAACCAGGGTGCAGCCTTGGAAGCGCTAAAAAAATTCGATCAAGCCCTGGAAGCCTATGAGCGTTCTGCGGCTCTATTTGCAGAGGCGGGGGAAACTGAAATGCGCTCCATCGTGTTGCAGTCAGCCGCAGCGATCAAATTACGGCGTGGCAAAATGATCGATTCGGCGCTTTCGATGATCGGCTCAGTTGAGTCAACAAAAAAACCCACTCTAATGCAAAGATTTTTGAGATTTCTAGTACGCATTAAACGATGATCGAGGTCAGCCTCCAGGTTCGCCCGGCAGTCCCCCAGGATCAACATCAGATTGCAAATTTGATGTTCTTTGAATCCCACGTGCACCGTCACCTGGACTGGCATGCACCGCTGGAGTGGCTGGGCTCTCCTTATTACTGGGTGGTGGAAGACAACGGACGGGTTGTGGCAGCCCTAGCCTGCCCACAGGACCCTGCGGGCATGGCCTGGGTGCGGCTGTTTGCTCATTCCAGGCAGCTTTCACTCGATGACGCCTGGAATGTGCTCTGGAGTACTGCCCAAAAAAATATCGGACAGCAGGGCGGTGCAACAGTTGCTTTGATCGCTATGCAGCAATGGTTGAGCGATTTGCTGATTAGAAACAACTTCACCCATTATCAAGACATCCTCATGCTCGAGTGGAAGGATAACCCTATTCCCGAGAGTCTGCCAGTTGATGGGGTAAAAGTCCGCGCCATGCAGACCGATGACCTGCCGGCAGTTGCCGAATTGGACACGAATGCCTTCATGCCGCTCTGGCAGAATCCGCTTACAGCTTTGAAAAAAGCCCTGCCGCAAGCGACTGTGGCAACCGTGGCAGAAGATGCCAGGGGGTTGACCGGGTACCAGATCAGTACCGCGAATCCGTTTGGGGCCCACCTCGCCAGACTCGCGGTCCGGCCTGAGGCGCAACACCGGGGACTCGGTTCGTTGATGGTCACTGATTTACTCCAGCGCTTGAACCGCAAGGGAGTTGCTCGTCTGACCGTCAATACACAGAGCGACAATCTCGCTTCACTGGCGCTGTACAGGAAGATGGGGTTTATTTTGACCGGTGAGAATTTCCCGGTGTATGCTTTTTCAGTTCCGTCTTCCGGTTAGTGCCCAAGCCCTGCCAAGCTGAGGGTGGGGCAACCCCGCCCTGCCCTTGGCGGGGCAACCACTTAAATCTGTAGGGCTACCTTAAACTCTTATCCTTTGACAAACTGTAAATTACCTGCAAAGTTTAGATAATTGCGGTACAAGGAGGCTGGCATGGCGAGAGAAGATGCGGTTATCGTGAATGCCCTGGTACGGCAGGCGTTGGTTTCTGCCGAGGAAGTAATGGGGGAAAATGGCCTGAACACGGTCTTGCGGACCAGTGGATTGGAGCGCTTTATTGGTAATTTCCCGCCGGATGACCTGAATCCCGCTATCAAAACATCGGATTATGCCCGCTTGAACGAAGCGATCGAGGAGTTTTATGGGCGCGGCGGGCGTGGCATGTTACGCCGTATCGGCAAGGCATCCTTCCAATATGCCGTCCGCGAGCAGGCGGCTTTGCTCGGCCTGGCTGGGGCAGCTTTGAAATTATTGCCGACCAAACAGCGCATCAAATTTATTTTGAATGCAACGGTCAACGCGCTGAAAAAATCCAACCCTCAGGTGGAAGCTTGGGTAGAAGAAGTGGACAACACCCTGGCGTATTGTGATGCCTCCTGCGCGATTTGCCACGGCCGCCAGAGCACGAATGCGATCTGCCATCTCTATATCGGCTCGATCGGGGAAGCCGTACATTGGGCTACCGGCCAGGAATTTCGGATCCTCGAAACTATGTGCACAGCTAAAGGCGATCCGCATTGCCGCTTCGAAGTCAGAGAGTTGGACAAGTGAGCAGTCGTACACCGGCCAGTCGTTTTTTGCACCATTTCGTAGAGACGATTGCCAGCGAGCTGGGACAGGAAAAACTTTCTATCGTTTTGGAGAAAGCCGGTCTGACGCCTGACCGGTCCGACCCTGCTCGATGGGGCTCCCTGAACGGTACAACTGCGGCCGAAACTTATGCCGGGTTACAAAAAGCCATGCGCACCTACTACGGACGGGGCGCACGCGGAATCTTAATCCGGGTGGGGAGCAACATGTGGGGGCGCCTGCTGGGCAATGCACCTCTGGGGGTGAAAGCTCAATCTAAATTTATTTTTGGATTGCCCATAAATGCGCGCCGGAAACCTGCCCTGGAACTGCTTGCCAAACTGCTCGCTGACCAGCGAGGGGATGTGACGGTTCATACTCTGGACCTTGACCTGCTCCTGGCCGATAAAGCCAGCCCCGGCACCCTGGGACAAAGCGAGTCCGAGC
>JAABUE010000140.1 GCA_011389535.1 Anaerolineales bacterium | reverse complement strand
TTTTACTTTCTATCTAAAATATGAAAAATACTCTTATGTCCAAAAATAATCACTGGTTAGAACGACCCGTCCACCCTGCCCTCCCGGGTATTACGAACGAGGTTGCCCTTTTTGGCGCCATCATATTGCTGGCCATCATCACCCGCTTTTATGACCTCGAAACGCGCGTGATGAGCCATGACGAGAGCCTGCATACTTACTTTTCCTGGCTGTTCTACCGCGGTCAGGGTTACCAGCACAGCCCGATGATGCACGGGCCGTTACAGTTTCACCTGATTGCTCTGACTTATTTTCTGTTTGGCGTAACCGATTTTACTGCCCGCATTCCGGCCGCCCTGTTCAGCATCGCAACCGTGTGGATGGTCTGGTATTGGCGGCGCTATCTCGGCAAGACCGGGGCTATCATTGCCGGGTTCCTGATAGTCATCTCGCCTTACATGCTGTATTACGGGCGTTACGTCCGCAACGAAGCATATGCCGGGCTGGCCGGTATCCTGATGCTTTACGCTATGCTGCGCTACCTGGAAAACAGTCACAAGCGGTATCTGTACATGCTTGTTCTTTCTCTGATCATCCACTTTACCGCGAAAGAGACAGCTTTTATTTATGCCGCGCAGGCTTTGCTTTTCCTGGCAGTCTACTTCATCGCCCAGGTCACACGAAACACCTGGGATGGGAAGGAGAACCATTTCCGGACCTTTATCATCCTGCTGGCAGTGGGCATTCTGCTCACAGGCGGAGCGCTAGGGTACAGTTTATACGCGCGCGCCGGCGATACCTTGACCGGCGCGGAAACCGCCATACCAGCCGACCCAACCATGCCGCAATCCCCTCTGGCAGCGCCCGAGAGCGCTATTTCAATAACGACCATCCTTATCATTGTCGGGGCAGTTTTGTTGGTCGGCGCCTTGGTGACCCTCGTCCTTGGGTATGGCTGGAACCGGCTCAGGTCCGAGCGCTCCTTCGGTCTTCTCATTCTGATTGGCACACTCGTATTGCCCATGCTCACCCCCTTCCCGATCAAATTCCTGGAAGGCTGGCTGCGCGTCCACATACCGACCACGGCACCCGAGATCGACACCTTGCTGGCCAGTCAGGAGTTGATCCTGGGGTTGCCGCGTGAGTTTGCCATTATCGGCGTGTTCATCATCTTTATGTTTGCGATCTCCATCGCGGTCGGCCTGCTCTGGAGCCGCGACTGGTGGAAGCACGCCCTGTTGTTCTGGGGCATCTTTACGGTTCTATACACATCTGTTTTTACCAACAGCGACGGCTTCTTTACTGGCCTGATCGGCTCTCTGGGCTACTGGCTGGAGCAGCAGAGCGTGGAACGAGGCAGCCAACCCTGGTACTACTATATGCTGGTACAAATCCCGATCTATGAATTCCTACCGGCGCTGGGGACTTTACTGGCAGCCTACCTGGGGATCAAAAAACTGGCAGCATCCCCGCCAGCCCAATACGAACTTGAACAGACCGCATATGATATTGAAGAGGAAATACCCGCTTCGGTCCCGGAAAATGAGCCTGCCACCGTTATAGACAGCGAACCCGCAGCCGAACTCGATACCGTTGAAAGCAACTTCTCGAATACGTTTGGCCTGCTGTTGTGGTGGATCGCGACCAGCGTCCTTGCTTTCAGCTACGCCGGGGAGCGCATGCCCTGGCTGACCTATCACATGGCCTGGCCCATGGTCCTGCTCGCGGGCTGGGGAATAGGCCATCTCATCGATAACCTCAGGTGGGAACAATTGCGCCCAACCCGCGCCGTTCTCTCATTGGTCCTGACCATCCTCTTCGTGATCGGCCTGTTCAACAGTATTTCTTCTCTGCTTGGGCCCACTCCTCCGTTTCAAGGCCAGGAGCTATCCCAGTTGCAGGCAACTTCGGCGTTCCTGTTCCCGGCAATCTTGACGCTCGCCTGCGCGGCCGGGTTAGCCTACTTACAAAAGGATGAAACCACAGGCTTGACGAAGGTTGCGCTGGGGATCCTTTTTATCATGGGGCTGGCAGGGACGATATTTATCGCGCTCAGCATGCCTACCGGGATCTCAGCCCAGTCATCAGAGATCGCGTCCGCCGTCATCAGGCTGATCATCATCCTCGTAATCACCATAGCCAGCCTGGTTGGCTTATTCCTGTTGCGTAACCGTGAAAGCGGTTTCCTGCCCGGACTGGTAACTCTAACGATTTTCGGTTTCCTTACCATTCTGACAGTACGGGCATCCTTGCGGGCTGCCTACATTAAATACGACAGCGCCGAAGAATACCTGGTGTATGCCCACGGCGCGACCGGCATCAAGCAAGTCATGGTGCAGGCCAGGGAAATCTCCCAGCGGACGACCGGCGGCATGAACCTGGCGCTCTCATACGACGCCAGCGCGCCGGACACCGGTGTTTCCTGGCCGTTCGTATGGTATTTACGCGATTATTCCAACCAGCGTTCCTTCGACCAGCCTACCAAGGCTTTGCGCGATTCCGTTTTCGTGATCGTGGATGCCAAGAACTTCGACAAGATCGAGCCGGCTCTCGGCCCCGGGTATTACCGTTTCGACTATATCCGCATGTGGTGGCCCAGCCAGGATTATTTCGGCCTGACCCGAGACCGAATCGCGGATGCCTTGCGCAACAGGCAAATCCTGGAAGGGATCTGGGACATCTGGCTGGACCGCGATTACACCAAGTATGCGGCTGCAACAGGGCGTACCGACTTGACCCTGGCCACCTGGCAGCCCTCTGACCAGATGCGCCTGTATATCCGTAAAGATATTGCCGCCCAGATCTGGAACTATGGCGCGGCACCGGTCGAAACGGTTGACATCGTTGATCCCACAGAAGGGAAAGATATCATTTTGCCCGCTGACCTGGTCATCGGCGAGAACCAGCCGCAAGCGGTCAGCTTGAACGCGCCCCGCTCGCTGGCCTTCGCGCCCGATGGAACATTCTATGTAACCGATTCGCGCAACCATCGCATTGTCCATTTGACAGCCGAAGGTGAAGTGCTCGAAAGCTGGGGCTCCTTCGCCGATGGCGTAGCGGCGCCTGCCGAAATCGGTGCCTTCAACGAACCCTGGGGAATAGCGGTGGGGCCGGATGGGTCGGTATACGTCAGCGACACCTGGAACCACCGTGTCCAAAAATTCACCGCTGACGGGCAGCCGGTCACAGCCTGGGGGCAGTATGGCCAGGCCGACCAGCAGGACGGGTTTTGGGGTCCGCGCGGTTTGGCGGTAGACGCTGAAGGGAACGTCTACGTTGCCGATACCGGGAACAAGCGCATCGTCGTGTTTGATCCGGACGGTGCGTATTTGACCGAGTTTGGCACCGCGGGCCTGGACCCCGGTCAATTCGACGAACCTGTCAGCGTCGCGGTCGGCGAAGATGGAACAGTCTATGTCACCGACACGTGGAATCAGCGTCTCCAAACGTTTGTACCTTCCGAAGATGGGATTTCCTTCTTCCCGGACCGCCAGTGGGACGTTTTTGGCTGGTATGGGCAGTCGTTGGAAAACAAACCATTTATTGCAGTCAATGATGAGGGGCACGTCTTTGTGACCGACCCTGAACAATATCGCGTGATTGAATTCTCTCCTGAGGGTGAAGTGGTGCGCACCTGGGGTGATTTCGGCAACACAGATACCACCTTTGGCCTGGCGTCCGGCATCGCCGTGGATCCGGAAGGGCATATCTGGGTGACCGACGGGTTGTACAACCGGATATTGAGATTTACTTTGCCGAACGAGTAATTTACTCCAAAATCTTCGCGTACCTTCCCGCCGAAGCCTCCGAAGGGGAAGTAGCCTGGTTTTGACAATTTGCAGCCAACGTCGGGAGAAGTTGGACTCGGCTAAAGTTAGCCTGGCAGTTAAGCTGCCAGGCTAACTTTTTGCAGATGGTATAATCACTTTGCTTTTATTGCATGCGAATTTATCTTCTAAAAGATAAGGGGAAATGGGGTTACCTAAAAGCCCGCTTTTTTGAAGAAATCCGTGCGAATCTATATAAAGGGAGAGTTCATGAAACTCCACGAGTATCAGTCGAAGCAAATATTTTCCAGATATGGCATCCCGATTCCAAAGGGACGCGTTGCGGCTACCGCCAGTGAAGCGAGACAGATCGCCGACGAATTAGGTGGCCGCGTTGTCGTTAAATCCCAGGTTCTGGTCGGCGGACGCGGCAAAGCCGGTGGGATCAAAGTAGCCAAAAATTCGATCGAAGCCGAGCAGCTTGCCACCCAGATCCTGGCGATGGACATCAAAGGTCTACCTGTACGCAAAGTGCTCATTGACGAAGCTGCCGCCATCGATCAGGAAATTTACCTCGGCATCACCAACGACCGCGCTGCCAAGAAACCGGTCATGATCGCTTCTGCCTCAGGCGGCGTTGACATCGAGGAAGTGGCGGCAACCACACCGGAGAAGATCATCAGGGAACACATCGACCCCTTATTGGGGTTGCGCGACTACCAATCGCGTGATATCGCTGCCTTCATTGACCTGCCTCGCGACTATTGGCGCGATTTTGGCCGCATCGCCAGGGGTCTATGGGAGGCTTACACATCTAGCGACGCTACCCTGGCGGAGATCAACCCGCTTGTCATCACCAAGGACAAGCGCCTTTTAGCGCTGGACGGCAAAATGGTGATCGATGACAATGCGCTCTTCCGCCATCCCGACCTGGCTGAGATGCGCGATAGCGACGAAGAAGCTCGCTCCGAGACCGAAGCCCGCAAATACGGGCTCTCGTTCATCAAACTGGACGGTAACATCGGCTGTATGGTCAACGGCGCGGGTCTGGCCATGACCAGCATGGACGTGATCAAGTTGTTCGGTGGCGAGCCGGCCAACTTCCTGGATATCGGCGGCGGCGCAGGCGCGGATAAGGTGGCCGCAGCGATGCGCATCATCCTCGCAGACCCGAATGTCAAGGCAGTCTTATACAACATCTTCGGCGGCATCACCCGCTGTGATGAGGTTGCCAGGGGCATTCTGGCTGCAATGGAAGAAGTCAAGCCGCAGGTGCCGATGGTGGTCCGCCTGGTGGGCACCAATGCCGAAGAAGGCCGCGCTCTGCTGGCCGACGCCAACATGATCACCGCCGAAACGTTAGCCGATGCTGCGCAGAAGGCTGTCGCTGCTGCTCAGAGTTCAGCAGGAAAAGGAGCTTGAGCCATGAGCATACTGGTCAACAAAAACACCCGCCTGCTGGTGCAGGGTATTACAGGCAATGAAGGGCTCTTCCACACCACCCAGATGGTCGAATATGGGACCAACATCGTCGCTGGCGTGACACCGGGCAAAGGCGGCGAATGGGTCCTGGAAGGAAAAGTGCCGGTGTTCGATTCGGTCAGGTTGGCGGTTGAAGCAACGGGAGTAAACACCACAGTCATTTTCGTCCCGGCCAGGTTTGCAGCCGATGCCATGTTCGAAGCCGCGGACGCAGGCATCCCGTTGATCGTCTGCATCACGGAAGGCGTCCCGGTCCAGGATATGATGCAGGTCCGCAATTATCTCGATCAGAAAGGCATCCGGCTGGTTGGCCCAAATTGCCCGGGTCTGCTGACCCCCGGTGAAACAAAGGTCGGCATCATCCCCGGAGATATCGCCATTCCCGGCAATGTGGGCGTCGTCTCGCGCTCCGGCACACTGACCTACGAAGTGCTGTATGCGATGAAGAACCTGGAGATGGGCGCCTCGACCTGCGTGGGCATCGGCGGCGATCCGATCAACGGAACCAACTTCATCGACGTGCTGGAGATGTTCGAGCACGACCCCATGACCGAGAAAGTAATCATGATCGGTGAAATCGGTGGCACGGATGAAGAGAAAGCTGCCGAGTACATCGCTTCCAAAATGACCAAGCCGGTCGCCAGCTTTATCGCCGGCCAGACCGCCCCTCCCGGTAAGCGCATGGGGCACGCGGGCGCAATCATCGAAGGCGGTGAAGGTACTGCTGCCGACAAGATCAAAGCGCTCGAAGCCGCTGGCGTGCGCGTCGCCAAGCACCCGGAAGAGATCCCTACGCTGCTCCAATAATCGAAAAGTCACATCGGTCTTG
>JAABUE010000139.1 GCA_011389535.1 Anaerolineales bacterium | reverse complement strand
CAGAAGCATTAAGTCCAGGCTATCGGTCGTTGGCTATAATCAAAAATCTAATTCTTTAATTTGCAGGTCACGTTTAAAACGTGAGCTACTTTTCTATACGGTGGTCATCCAGCCAGGTGACCGGGTGCACCGGGCCGCTCTCCCCTAACAAACCGGGCAACAATGATATGAAAGCGTCTACATCGCCTGAAGTATATAACCGGACTTCAGCGCGCCCCCCAGCCGGAGTTTTCAGCCCCTGCGCCTCCAGCAACCGTTTGGCCTGCTTTGCCACCGCCGGGGCCGGATCGATCACCCGCACGGACTCCCCGACAATCCGCTCGATCAGCGGTATCACAAACGGGTAATGGGTACAGCCCAACACAACGGTATCGATCCGCTGGTCCAGCATGGGGCGGAGCGCATCTTCCAGAATGGCGCGGGTCCCGTCCCCGTCTAAATCACCCTTTTCGATTTGGCCCACCAGGCCGGGACAGGTATGCTGCAAAATCTGTACGCCGTTGGCAAAGCGCTCCAGAACCGAAGCGTACAGCGCACCCTGGAAGGTAGCCGGTGTAGCCAGCACGCCCACCACGCCGCTCCGGGTATGTTCTGCCGCCGGTTTGAGCGCCGGTTCCATCCCCACGAAAGAGATATGCGGAAATTTATCTCGAAGGTAATGCAGCGCCGCCGCCGAGGCCGTATTGCAGGCTACTACGATCAACTTCGCGCCATAGTCCAGCAGGAAGCGTGTGATGGTTTCGGAGAAAGCGCGCACCTGCTCCAGCGGACGCGGACCATACGGGACGTGTCCCTGGTCACCGAAATAGACGACCGGCTCTTCGGGCATCAGCCCTCGCATCGCGCGCAGCACGGACAAACCGCCCACGCCAGAGTCAAAAACACCAATGGGTTGATTTTGTTGCGACATGCCTGGAATGATAAGTTGAAAGAGGGAAAACGTAAAGAAAGATGTGGGCGAAGCTTTGTGCTCTATTTTTTCTGTGCCGCTTCCACAAACGCCCTGAAGAGAGCCCGCGTCGGCTGCTGGTCGGTCAGCCATTCCGGGTGCCACTGGACGGCCAGCCCAAACGGATGCTCGGGCAGCTCGACCGCTTCGACCAAACCATCCGGGGCATAGCCCGTTACGCGCAGCCCGGGGGCGATGTCTTTCAGCCCCTGGTGGTGCAGGCTGTTGACTTTCAGGATCGGTTCCCCGACTACCTCCGCCATGCGCGTGCCTTCTTCTAGCTTGACCTCGTGCACGAGCACGGTTCTCATGTTGCCGGGATAGGTATGGTCGATTACAGTAGGAAACTGTTCTGGGAGATGGGTGTACAGGGTCCCGCCCAGGCCGACATTGACCGTTTGAATGCCGCGACAAATGCCAAGGAAAGGTTTGCCTCCTTCTACCACAGCCCGGAACAGGCTCAATTCAATGGAATCACGCAGAGGGTCTACTTCATCGATGCGCGGATGGGGTTGCCCGTCAAAGTGATCCAGCGATATATCCCCGCCGCCTGAGAACAGGATCCCGTCCAGTCGTTCGTATAAAACATCCCAACCCCCATCCGCCAGCATGGACGGGATCAGTACGGGCACACCGCCGGCCTGCATGATCGCATGGACATAGGCCTGAATGAGCATGACGGTTGGCAGCCCGTTGGGATTCGTACCCTGCAAAGTGGTGATACCGATAACCGGTTGCATCAGCTTCCTTTCCTAAAAAGTTCAGCCGTTTTTAGCGGGATAAAGCACCAAAAAAAGAGACCCCAAAGGTTTTGAAAGCCTTTAGGGTCTGAAAACCTCTAGGGTCTGAAAAGATTAGTCGAATTTCTGCTTGAGGCGGGCGGATTTACCCGTGCGCTCGCGCATGAAGTAGAGCTGCGCGCGGCGGACTTTGGAGTGGCGTTCGACTACTACCTTGCTAATACGCGGGGAACGCAGCAGGAAGGTACGTTCGACACCGATACCATTGCTGGCTATGCGGCGGACGGTGAAATTGCCATTGTTGCCGCCCTTGCGCAGGCGAATGACGGTTCCCTTGAATTCCTGGATACGCTCGCGATCACCTTCTTTGATTTTTACGTGCACACTCACCATATCGCCGGAGCGAAGTTGGGGGATATTCTCGTTAACCGGGGCTTCTACGGCCTGCAAAATCTGGTCTGTCATTTCGTTCTTCCTTACTCAAGTGATGTTGGTTTGTTTCGTACGCGACGGCGGATTATAGCACGCATCTTCACATCGTACAAGGCCGGAATACAATAACATACTAATTACGAGTATTTCCGTATAGCCAGCACCGCGTTATGACCGCCAAAACCAAAGGCATTGCTGATCGCCAGCTCGATCTCTTTCTCGCGGGCAGTGTTGGGGATGTAATCCAGGTCACAGTCGGGGTCGGGGGTTTCATAATGAATAGTCGGCGGCAGAATCCCCTCCCGTACAGCTTGCACGCAGAATACAGCTTCCAGCGCGCCGGTGGCGCCCATCATGTGGCCGGTCATGGATTTTGTGGACGAGACCGGAATCTTGTAGGCCAGGTCACCAAATGCGGCCTTGATCGCCTTTGTTTCGGAAAGGTCGTTCAACTCAGTGGCCGTCCCATGGGCGGAGATATACCCTAATTCTTCCGGGTTTGCCCGGGCAGTGGCCAGCGCCTGCCGGATCGCAGCCGCACCACCTGCCCCACTCTCGTGCGGTGCGGTCACATGGAATGCATCTGCGGTGGAGCCGTAACCTGCCAGCTCTGCCAAAATGTTCGCGCCACGAGCCTTGGCGTGCGATTCGGTTTCCAGAACCAGGACCGCAGCGCCTTCCCCCATCACCAGGCCATCACGGTTCTTGTCGAAGGGTTGAGGCGTCATCGAATAATCATCGTTACGGCGCGACATGGCGCCGACACGGTCGAAAGCTGCGATGCCCAGTGAGGTCACAGTCGATTCCGAAGCACCCGCCAGGCAGGCATCCAGCGTACCGGCCCTGAGCATCATCCAGGCCATGCCGATCCCGTCTGCGCCCGATGCGCAGGCCGATGCCACCGAAAAGCACGGGCCTTTGATGCCATGATCGATCGCAGCCAGGCCAGCGGCCCCGTTCGACATCAGCATCGGGATCAAGAAGGGGCTGACCCGCCGAGGTCCTTCCGTGTGATTGGTGATAATCGCTTCTTGCAGCGATTTAAGTCCGCCGATCGCCGAAGAGATGATCACGCCTGTGCGGTCCGCGTTCGACTCCGCGATCTCCAACCCCGACGATTCTAACGCCTCCTGTACAGCTACCGTTGATAATTGTTCAAAACGGTCACGACGGCGCGCCTCTTTCGCCTCCATGAATTGCTCCGGCACAAAATTCTTGACTTCGCAGGCAATCTGCACCTGTAAACCACTGACATCGAACAGTGTGATCGGAGCTACGCCAGAAACACCATTCGTTACGTTCTTCCAGGATTCAGAAACATTGAGGCCGAGTGGATTGACAGTTCCCATCCCGGTGATAACGACCCGTTCCTGCATTATTCCTCCTTACGATAAGGCACTCAGATTTAATAGCCAAACAAATGGAGAAGTTGGCTCTACCTAAAACCCCGCACGAGACAACTCGTCACGCTGGAGCAGAGATGCGCATCACCCCTGGCCCTGAACCTGTCATCGTTTCGACGCGGTTCATCGGCAACGAACCCCGCTTCTACAAAGCCCGCTAAAACAGACTAAGTGGTCAGGCCCTCCCACTCGCGTTTGAGCATAGCGTAATAAAACTCACTGCCCCACTGGCCTTTGAACATCAGGTTTTCTACAAAGTGTCCCTCCCGGCGGAAACCCAGGCGCTCGAGCATGCTGAAGGAAGGGACGTTCTCGACGTCTGTTATGGCAATCACGCGGTGCAGATCAAGCTCACCGAAGAGATAAGCCAGCAAATGCCGGAGAGCTTCCTGGCCAAAGCCTTTGCGCCAGCATGAGCGCGCAACTGTGCAACCGATGTAAGCCTGCGGGTCATCTTTTTTGAGGAGATAAGCTACATCGCCCACCATCTCGCCGGTCGCGATTTCTTCGATAGCTGCCTGAAACCACTGGCCTTGTACAGAAGGATCCTTGGCTTTCATTTCTTCTACAAAATCCAGAGCCATTTCACGCGGAAAAGGCACGTCCCAGCCCTGGTACCTGGCAACTTCGGGGTCGTTGCGATAAGCGAAAAAAGACTCCAGATCGGAGTCTTGAAAATGGCGGATACGCAACCGGTCTGTTTCAAGATTGAATCTCATGGCCGGTCTTTCGGTTTGGGAAGGTAATCTCCCTCCACCCATTCTTCGCCGCCTGGACCGACCTCTTTCTTCCAGACCGGGACGATCTCTTTCAGGCGGTCGATCCCGTAGCGCGCAGCTTCGAATACGCCGGTATCGCGGTGAGCGGCCGTGCAGGCGATCAGCACCGTAGGTGTTTTGGGATACAACCTGCCGACGCGCTGGACAATGGCGATCCCTTCTACGGTCGGCCATTTCTGGCGGATCTCCTCAGCAACCTGTTTCATCTTTGCCTCCGCCATGGGGACATAAGCTTCATATTCCAGGTAAACAGTCTCGTGCGGGTCGTCGCGGCGGGTTTCACCGCGGACCATGCCGGTAAAGATGGCAGCCGCGCCCGTGCCGGTCAGGGTGATCTGGGCCAGTAGGTCGTTAATATCAAGATCGGCTTCTGTGATGGAAAAGATGGTTGGATAGTTCATATATTCATCTGTCATTGCGAGCCCCAGAAGGGCGCGGCAATCCTAAGCTTGCTGATCAGCATGAGATTACTTCGTCGCTCCGCTCCTCGCAATGACACTTTCTTCTATCCCCCGCTCACCGGCGGGAACATGGCGACTTCGGCATTTTCAGGGACGACACTTTCATCGAACGCAAACTCGCGGTTGATGGAGATGACCACTGTGTCCATCGTCTCCTTCAAGCCGGGATATTCGTCCACGACCAGGTTTTTCAAACGCTGGACAGTCGTCTCGGCAGGGATCTCGAGATCAACGGATTTTGTCCCGGCGCGGTCACGCAGGGTGGCGAAAAACAAAACTTTAATCCGATTCATTCCATTCCTTTTAGTTTCAGTCCAAAAATTGCTCCTACCGTCTTATCCCATGCTGGGATCTTTATCCGGCGGCGAGGACGCCGCCGGGAGCTAATTTTCAGTATAACAATGACAACATACGCTTATTCGTTTATTACGTCACCCGAGCGGCCGCCATGTTTTTCAACCAGGCGGATATTCTGGATGCGCATGGTTTTTTCTGCGGCTTTGGCCATATCGTAAACTGTCAAGGCAGCCACAGAGACGGCCGTCAGCGCTTCCATTTCGACGCCAGTTTTTCCGATGGTTTTGGCCGTGGCAGTGATCGTCACGCCCGGTAGCGAGTCGTCGAGGGCAAGGTCCACGTCTACTTTGGTGAGCGGCAGCGGATGACATAACGGGATCAGGTCCGAGGTCCGTTTGGAGGCGCTGATACCGGCAATCTGGGCAACGGTCAACACGTCCCCTTTTTTGAGCTGTCCGGCACGGATCAGATCTAACGTCGTTTGTTTCATCTGGACCTCGCCTTTTGCAACCGCGATCCGTTCGGTGTCTGGCTTGGCGCCCACGTCCACCATGCGAGCCTGGCCTTGTTCGTCGAGATGGGTCAGTTTGGAGTCTGTCATATCTGGATTATAGTATAGACCTGACAGGTTTTTAGAAACCTGTCAGGTCTCATCAGGTCTGGGTGTATAATCGGCGCGTTATGGGAAGCATTTTGGGTCACCAAACAAGCGGTTATACCATTCAGACGGCTATTTACGAAGGGCCGCTTGACTTGCTGCTCGACCTGATCGAGCGCGCCGAGTTGGCCATCACTTCTCTATCCCTGGCAGCGGTAACCGGGCAATATCTGGAATACCTGCACAACCTGGAAGAAACGCACGCGGATGAGATATCAGCTTTTTTGGTCATTGCCGCCAAACTGGTGCAGATCAAATCTGAAGCGTTGCTACCGCGCCCACCGGTCCGCCAACCCGGTGAAGAGGACACAGGCGCTTTACTGGTCGAGCAGTTGAGGCTGTACAAACGCTTCAAAAAGGTTGCCAACCTGCTGGGGGAACGTGAAGCGCAAAACCTGCGCACCTACCTGCG
>JAABUE010000138.1 GCA_011389535.1 Anaerolineales bacterium | reverse complement strand
AGGCCCAAATCGTTTTTGTGGACACGCCCGGCATCCACAACCCGCGTCACAAGCTGGGAGAATTCCTTAACCAGGAAGCGGAAGAAGCTCTACCGGGAGTCGATGTAGTCTTATTTTTGGTGGATGCCTCCGAAGAACCGACGGATGAGGACAAATGGATCGCGCTCCGCCTTTCCAGGCTCTCGCGCCGGACTCCGCTCGTGCTTGCTCCCAATAAAATAGACCTGGTCCGCGCCGAGGCCCTGACTCCGCGGATCGAAGCGTACCAGGCCCTGGTCCCGGAAGAGGCGCAGTTGGCCCCGATTTCGGCCACGACCGGTGAAGGGCTGGAATCCCTGCTGGCAACGGTGATGGAGCATATTCCCCCCCGCAAGCCTGAATATGAGCCTGAACAGATTACTGACCTGTACGAGCGCGAAATCGCCGCGGAATTGATCCGTGAGGCCTGCCTGTCGCATCTTCGTGACGAAGTGCCTCACGGCGTGGCTGTCCGCATCGACGAGTTCACCGAGCGGGGCGAAGAGGGCGCTTACATCGCGGCCACGATCTTTGTGGAGCGCGAGTCGCAAAAAGGGATTGCCATCGGGCGAGGCGGCGAGATGCTCAAAAGCATCGGTACAGCAGCGCGGCATGAGATCGAGGAAATGTCGGGGCGCAAGGTCTTCCTGGAACTACGCGTGAAGGTGCTGAAAGAATGGCGCAAGGATGAGAAAGCCATGAAGCGTTTTGGGTATAAGATTAAAAAGAAGAGAAAATAATTAACCGCTGAGGAAAAATCTCTGCGGTTTCAAATGGGAGGTTAACATGTCCATACTTATCATCTTAACATTCATCTTCGCTGCACTTGAAGCGCTGGCCTTATGGAAAGGCTGGCGCAATCTTGAATTCATCGCCAAACCGGCGGTGATGGTCTGCCTGTTTATCTGGCTGTATGGTACGGCTGGATTGCAAGGCACGCCGTTCTGGTTCGGGGTTGGGATCCTGTTCTCGCTGGCGGGGGATATTGCCCTGCTGTACATTGACCGCTTCTTCACGCTTGGACTGATCGCCTTCCTGCTGGCGCATATCGCTTATCTGATCGGTTTTAATAGCCCTCCTCCGGAAAACCCGGGGATTTGGGCCTTTGCGATGGCCATTCTGCTCGGGTTGAGTGCTGCGCGCTTATTGCGCCGCCTGATAACCGGTGTGCGCTTGACAAACGCGCGCCTGGTGACACCGGTCATCCTCTACAGCACTGTCATCACACTGATGCTGCTCTCCGCCCTGTTGACGCTCTCCAACCCGGATTGGGCTGCGATGCCTGCCCTTCTGGTAAGCCTGGGAGCGTTCCTGTTTTATCTCTCGGATATTGTCCTGGCCTGGAACCAGTTCGTTGTCCCCATTAAAAATGGACGCATACTGAATATTGGCCTGTATCACCTGGGACAGATCGCGATCGTGGTCGGCGTGGCGATGCAGTTTGGAGATTAAGAGAAAAACAATGCCTAGAGAAAACAATATTCCATTCCTGCCGTTGATAAAAGAAATCTTTAGTTCCGTATTTAAAGACTACGGCTTCAATCTTCAAGAAGTAGCCATATGGAATGGTATGGGAGAATATGTAGTTACTGCCCAAAAAGACGACATCGAGTTAAATTTTTACTTAGGGATATCACAACTCTTTTATTACTGCGATCTAGGTTTGAAATTGTCAGGCGAATTGGGAGAGAGAGCAAGCACTGATCCAAAATATCGCAGTTTAGACGTTTCAGCCATTGCTGAATGTCTTGATCCAGCGTACAAGCCACCAAGGAAAATGCCTCAGACTAAAGAAGAAGTAAAACAAACATTTGAAAACCAAAAGGCAGAACTTCTGAAGTATTGCAAAGATGTTTTATCCGGTGATATCTCAATATGGCCAGTTGTGGTCAAATGCTTGGAAAAGAATAGATAATCATCCAATCCCTGGTCCAAGCGGCATTGCTAGGTTATGCTCAACATAAACCTTCACTACCTGGGACAGGATGTGATCGTGGTCGGCATGGCGATGCAGTTTGGGTAAATTTGAAATTCTAAATCTGGAATCTTTACCGTTTTGATATTAACAAAAACCCTATTGCCAATACAAAAGCTTGGACTCCTCAATAGCACTTTCTCCACCGTCTAGGAAAGTGCCCCGAATGGGTACGGCGGCTTGAGCAGACCTTGATAACCTCTAATGTAGAGTCCCTTTGAGTATTAACCTTGAATGAAAATCTTGACAGAAATCTTTCGCGACCAAAGCCTTGATATTCTCGGCAAAACAGACCAACGCCAGGCTGTCAGAGCGGTGGTTATCCGGGATATGACCCTTTTGATGGTTTATTCGCCTGTCAACGGCGACTATAAATTTCCGGGCGGAGGCGTGGAAGAAAACGAAGACCCTGAAGCCGCGCTACGGCGCGAAATCGCGGAAGAGTGCGGCATGAACCTGGTCAGGATTCTTCAAGAAATTGGGTCCATTATCGAATATGCCTACCCAATGAAAAGAGAGTTCGACGTCTTCAGGATGAGGTCCAACTATTACCTGTGCGAAATAGACACAACCATAAACGGACAAAAGCTTGATGACTATGAGGAAGAACTGGGCTTCCGGCCGGTCTGGGTGGATATCGATGCGGCCATCCAAACCAACAAAACCGTTTTAGCGGTGCAAACAAAAAGGCCGCCCGCGTGGACGGCCAGAGAAGTGTTCATGCTCGAATACATTAAAGACCATTATCTGGGTTCCTCCTGACTCACAGATTTTTTCAATGGTTGGAACCCCTCACCCAGTGCCTCATGTGCCTGCCCGATGACCATGAAGGCCTGCGGGTCAGCTTCCTGCACAATGGTCTTTAAGAATGCCACTTCGGCCTTCGTCACCACGCAATAGAGCACCGGACGTGGCACACCGGTGTAAGCGCCGGTCCCTGGCATGACGGTCACACCGCGCTGCATATCAGCCAGGATGCGTTCCGAGACAATTTCCGGCTGCCCGGTGACGATCAACGCTGTGCGTACGGTTGTGGGGCCTGCGAGTATGGTCTCCGCCACCAGGCCGCTAACGTAGAGCGTAATCAAGGCATACAGCGCCTGCTTCCAGCCAAATACCAGGCCCGCCCCCAGGATGACAGCCGAATCGACCATCAAATAGCTGGCCGACATAGAAACGCCGCGCCAGCTGTTGAGGATGCGCGCCAGGATGTCCGAGCCGCCGCTGGTGCCTCGCGCGCGGTAGACCAGCCCATAGCCAAAGCCGGCTACCACTGCACCGTAAAGGGAATTCAACAGGATGTCATCGGTGAGGCCGTTCTCGGGCAAAAACAAGACCAGGAAATCCACGAAAAACGAATAAGAGATGACTGCGGTTGCCGTGCGCAGGCCGAAGCGCCGTCCGCCCAGGAAGCGCCAACCAAGCAGGAAGAGCGGGATATTGCCAATGAGGACCATCAAGCCGATCGGCCAGTCCGTGTAATGGTTGATCAACTGGGAAATCCCGCTGACCCCGCCTGAAGCCAGCTGCGCCGGGACAAGAAAGAGACGCAGGCCAATCGCCTGCGCCAGCGAACCGATGAGGACGAGGCCCAGGTCCCGGAACCAGGGCCAGAAGCGTTTGAGCGCATTCATATTCATTCCAACAATTCAATCCCTGCCAGCTTCTCGATCACACCCACGACCGCCGAATTATCCAGCTCGGCCATTCCCATTTGCAGCATGGCATTGAACAACTGCGTATTCTCGGCCGTAGCGGGCAAAGGAGCGCCATATTCACGCGCCGTTTCCATCACGATATTCAAGTCTTTGGCCTGCATATAAGCCTTGAAGCCAGGCTGGCGGTTGCCCTCGAACAAACGCGGCGGTTTGATGTCCAGCGCCCAGCACTGGGCAGCGCCGGCCTTGATCGCATCCACCACCTTTTGCGGATCGACGCCGGCTTTCCTGGAAAAAATCAACAGTTCCCCCATTGCGACCATCTGCGCCGCGACCATGATCTGGTTGCAGGCCTTGGTCACCTGTCCCGCGCCCGCCTCGCCGACGTGGGTGATGGTCTTGCCGATGGCCTGGAAAACGGGCATGACCTTTTCCAGCGCAGCCGCATCGCCGCCGACCATGATGGTCAGCGTGCCGTTTTTTGCGCCGATGTCCCCGCCGGAGACGGGCGCATCCAGGCTCAACACACCCTTCTCGGCCAGTTTCTCGGCGATGCTGCGAGCGGCGGCTGGTTTGATGGTGGAGTTGTCCACGAAGATCAGGCCCTCATGCGCGCCAGCGAGGATCCCGTCTTTGCCCAGCGTAACAAGTTCTACGTCCGGGGTGTCAGGCAGATTGGTGAAGATCACGTCCACCTGCGCAGCGACTTCAGCGGGTGTGGATGCGGGCGTTGCGCCTTCTGCGCTGAGCTCGTCCACCGAAGCACGCGAACGGTTATGAACGACCAACGGGAACCCGGCTTTCAAGATGTTTCGGGCGATGGATTTGCCCATCAGGCCAAGACCAATATATCCAATTTTTAGCATGGAGAACTCCTTCGAGGGGATTTTGAAGGGATTATACCGCCTCAGCCCTCCACCCGACCCCCTCCCCGGCCCTCCCCCATCTCCCGCTGGGGTTCGCGGGAGATGGGGGAGGGTGCCGAAGGCGGGTGGGGGCCCAAAACAAAAAGCCTGCCTCCATAGCGGAAGCAGGCCAAAATCTAGGTCAGAAGCGGTTTACTTAATTTCGTAGCTAATGCTGACCGTAACCGTCAGGGTCAACTGGCCGGGCTGGATCGGGACGGCAGATTCTACTGCTGCACCACCGCCGCCGCCTTTGCCGAACGAGTCCATATAGGGAATGGGAGCCGAGTCATAGAAACTGATCGACTGGACCTCACCGAGGCTCATGCCTGCAGCGGCAGCCAGTTCCTGCGCCTGTTCTTGGGCATCTTTGACAGCTTCCTCACGAGCTTGCTTGAGAGCCTCATCTTTTTCAGCCACATCGAACTGGATGCTGTTGATGCTGTTGGCGCCAGCCCCAATGGCTGAGTCGAGCAGATCGCCCAGACTATCGAGCTCGCGGACAGTCACGAAGACCGAATTATCGACCACGTAACGCGTACCGGTGGGTTGGCCTTCCGGGTTGTACTGCTGGTTGGGCCAGATGCTGAAGTTGGTGGTGCGAATGTCGTTGGCAGCCACGCCCGCATCTTCCAGCGCGGCAATCACCTGCTGGGTCTGAGCGTTGTTGCTCTCCACAGCTTCAGCCGCAGTTTCCTCTTCGGTATGCACACCGATATAGATGTAAGCAATGTCCGGCGAGGGGAAGGACCGTCCGGTGCCGTTCACGCTCAACGTGCGCACGGGAGGCGCGGCGTCCGCCCTGATGGTGGGGCTGCAAGCGCCCAGGACGAGAGCCGCGAGCAGGACAGCCGAAATGAATAAAGATTTGTTACGCATAGGTTCATCTCCTTGTTGTAATATCAAACATATAATAGACGATAAAGGTTCAAAAAGGTTCCCGAAAAAAGGCTTTCCTGGAATCCAATGTCTGGAGACGTTGGATTCCCGTACCTTTTCTGGGGTAAAATAATTGCACATTTGTTCTACTGCATCATTCTCTAAAGGCATCCTATGGCTATCGACTTCCAGCAAATCTATGCCAAGATCAAAGAGATCGGGATCGGCGCGCGCGAACGCCGGGAACGTATCGAAAACGTGCGCAAGCATGCCCGTAACCTGTTGGAAGAAAACGCAAATGAACTGGACTATCTACGGATGATCGTGGAACGCGCCACAGAAGCGGATCCGAACATTCGTTGCGCATTGCCGGTAAACGAGTCGCTCGGATCGCATATCCCTGTGCCTGGTTCCGTTAAAGAAGCCACGCTCATCGCCGCAGACGGTTCCCAAATTAACCCCGACAGGCACGCGTCGGTCCAGTTCTGCCTGGTCAACGTGGGGGCGATTTCCATGTGTCTGAACTCACACCAGTCCCCGCTTATCTTTACCGAGAGCGAGCTGCTCTACGGCGACGAGCTGGATACCACAACCGGCACGATGACCGAGGGCATGATCGCCCTGCGCCGCGACTTGAAGGAACGCGCCAAGCTAGAAGAGTTATCCAGGGAGACCGAGGGTCCGGTGGTGACCGTTACAGATGGACCGATCGAGCTGTGGGGTGCGAGTGGCGGAGAAGATGCAGAGTCATTCCACGAAGCACTGAAGA
>JAABUE010000137.1 GCA_011389535.1 Anaerolineales bacterium | reverse complement strand
AAACGGCTGTGTTGGAAGCCATCAGCGCCCTCGACAAGGCCGCGGAAAAAGGCGTCATCCACAAGAACAATGCTGCCCGCCGTAAGGGCCGCCTGATGAAACGTCTGGCTGCTCTCGAAGAATAGCCTGCTCTGACTGGCATTCGATTCGCACCTGTAACGGGAGCACTGAATTTCAGGCTCCCGTTTTTGATTTATCCATGCCAAAATTACACTTGAAAAAATAACCGAAAATTGGGGTTGGTGTGCGTACGCACACCAACCCCAATTTTCGGATTTCTCTAGAACAATGAGGTATGGTAGGCGTGTTATCCCCAAAGGGGATGATACCCCCAAAGGGGATGTTATCCCCAAAGGGGATGATATAATCCCCGCTCGTAAAAGGTGACCCATGTTTGACGCTGAACAAAAAGCCATCGAAGCCAAAGTTAAAGAGTTCTGCCAGCAGCATGATATCCAGCTGGCGGGACTCAAGTGGCAGCCGATCCCTTTCAACGGGGAGTGGGGTATTTCCACATCTTTCTTCCAAACAGCAGCCGACGAAGCCCGGGCCGGAAAAGGGACCGGGAAACCCGTCCCGCAGAGGGCGCAGGAAATCGCCGAGCAGGTCAAGGCGCAGATCGGAAGCGTGAAAGACATCAGCCGCGTGGAGGCGTTGAGAGGCTACCTAAACTTGTATTTCTCGACGGAGGAATATGCCTCCCGCGTGGTCAACACGATCCTGGAACAGGGCGCGGACTTTGGCCGCGGGGCGAAAAAGTCCGAGCGGGTCATGGTGGAATACGCCCAGCCAAACACACACCACTCGTTCCATATCGGGCATGCGCGCACAACGCTCCTGGGCGAGTCGCTGGCGCGCATTATGGAATTTTCCGGCTTCGAGACAATCCGGGCATCGTACCCGGGTGACATCGGGCTGGGCGTTATTACTGTTGTGTGGGCTTACAACAAATTTTACAAAGGCCAGGAACCACGCGATGTGCACGAGCGCGGACAATGGCTGGCGAAGATTTATACCGAGGCCACCAGCCTGCTGGAAGCCAAAGAAAACGAGACTCCCGAAGAAAAGGCGCAGCGCGAAGCTTATGAAACCGAGCGACGCGAGATGTACCGCAAATGGGACGCGGGCGATCCGGCGGTGCGCGCGCTGTGGCTGGAGACACGCGAGTGGAGCATGGAGGAGTTGCGCGACATCCTGGACATGTTAGACGTCGGGATAGATGTCTGGTTCTACGAAAGCGATGTGGACGAACCCTCCAAAGATATCGTGGATGAACTGCTCGAGAGAGGCATTGCCGAGGACGAACGCCCCCAGGGCGGCCCGGTGATCGTCAAGATCGACGAGAAACTGGGGCTTGAAAAAGAAAAGTATCGCACCGCAGTTATTTTACGGAGCGACGGGACTTCTCTCTACCTGACCAAAGACCTGGCGCTGGCCAAGGTCAAGTTCGAGCAGCATCACGTCGATCGTTCGATCTACGTGGTGGACTTCCGCCAGAGTTTGCACTTCCAGCAGGCCTTCAAGATTCTGGAGTTGTGGGGCTTCCCGCAGGCGGCCAAGTGCTACCACCTGTCCTATGGCTACATCACGTTACCCGAAGGCGCCATGTCCGCCCGGCGCGGGCGGGTGGTGCTGTTCAAGGATGTGGCCGATGAGGCCGAACGGCGCGCGCTGGCGGCGATGACCGAGCGCACGCCGGATATGTCCGTGGAGAAACGGCGGACGATCGCGCGCCAGATCGGGCTGGGGGCGCTGGCCTACAGCATCCTCTCGGTGGATAATAACAAGGACATCGTCTTCGATGTCAATGACGCCTTGAGCTTCGATGGCCGGACCGCGCCCTACATCCAGAATGCGCACGTGCGCGCTAACAGCATCCTGCGCAAGGCAGGCGGGGCGCCGGATGCTGCCCCCTTCGCCCACGAGCTGGCGTCTCACGAAGTGCAGCTGATCGACCTGATCTCACGCTTCCCGGCTACCGTCGAGCAGGCCGCCCAGGAGTACCGTCCGCTGATCGTGGCGACCTATGCCTATGACCTGGCAAACACCTTCCATTCGTTCTATCACAGCGTGCCAGTCATCCAGGCTGAGAGCGCGGAAGTGCAGGCTTCCCGGTTGCGTCTCGTGGCCGCGGCCAGGCAGGTGCTGGCCAACGCCTTGCGGTTGCTGGTCATCCAGGCGCCGGATGTGATGTAAGCTCAAAGGCTAGACGTTGTAGATGCGTTTAGCCTTTTTATTTGATTGTGTCTTTGCAAGGAGCATTTCGACAAACGCAATGTAAACTCCGCACGAAGGCCTGGGCTGGCACCAGTACAGGTAATCGAAATAACCTGTAACCTTGAGATTGCCACGCCCCGGCCCTTCGACTGCGCTATGCTCCGCTCAGGGAGCCGGGGCTCGCAATGACATTACAAAGTTAACACGTCAGCTGGGTAAAAACGATGCAGCCTAAATCCCACCACCGGGCTGCACCGGACACTGTCCTCAGCGTGACTTGTCAAATAGGAGAACCAATGCCTATCAAAACCCTCATCATGGGCGCCGCCGGGCGTGACTTCCACAACTTCAACACCTTCTTCCGAGGGAACGAGGATTACGAAGTTGTGGCCTTCACTGCCACCCAGATCCCGGACATCGAAGGCCGCCTCTACCCGACCGAGCTGGCGGGTAACCTGTACCCGAAGGGAATCCCGATCCGGGCCGAAGAGGAGCTGACTGACCTGATCAAAGAGCACGGCGTGGAGCAGGTCATCTTCGCCTACTCGGATGTGCCGCACGAGTACGTGATGCACAAAGCCAGCCTGGTGATCGCCACGGGCGCGGACTTCCGCCTGCTGGGCACACGGGAGACGCAGGTCAAGTCGACCAAGCCGGTTGTCTCGGTTTGCGCCGTTCGGACGGGAGCAGGGAAAAGTCAGACCACGAGGCGCGTATCCCTCATCCTGCGCGAGATGGGCTACAAAGTGGCCGCCATCCGTCACCCGATGCCTTATGGCAATCTCATCCGCCAGGAAGTCCAGCGCTTTTCGGACTACGAAGACCTCGACGAGCACGAAACCACCATCGAAGAGCGCGAGGAGTACGAGCCGCACATCGACAACGGCGTGATCGTCTACGCGGGCGTGGATTACGAGAAGATCGTCCGCCAGGCCGAGCAGGAAGTGGACATCGTGCTGTGGGACGGTGGCAACAACGACTTCCCGTTCTACGTCTCTGACTTCCAGATCGTAGTGGCCGACCCGCATCGCCCCGGACACGAGTCGAAATACTACCCCGGCGAGACCAACGCCCTGCTGGCGGACGTATTCGTGATCAACAAGGTGGACACGGCTGACCCGGACAACGTCATCCAATTGCGCGAGAACCTGCGCCAACTGAACCCGGACGCGATCCAGATCGAAGCCGCCTCCCCGCTGTTCGTGGACGACCCCGAAGCCATCCGTGGTAAGCGCGTGCTTGTGATCGAAGACGGCCCGACCCTGACGCACGGTGAGATGGCCTACGGCGCCGGTTACGTGGCCGCCCGCCGCTTTGGCGCTGCCGAAATCGTGGACCCCCGCCCGTTCGCGGTTAATTCCATCGCGAAGACCTATGAGAAGTATCCCAAGACCGGTCCGATCCTGCCGGCGATGGGCTACGGCGACGCGCAGATGCGCGACCTGGAAGCCACCATCGAAAAAGCGGACGTGGATTTGGTCATTGTGGGCACGCCTATCGACCTGACGCGGGTGATCAAGATCAATAAACCCTACCAGCGCGTGCGCTACGAGCTGCAGGAGATCGGCCAGCCGACGCTGGCGGAATTGTTGGAAAAGAAGTTTGGGAAGAAGAAGTAGTGGGATTTTGTGATTGGTAAATTGTAATTGGGAGCTGGGCGAGAAATCGCCCGGCTCTTTTTAATTTGTATCTCAACATATACCTTCTCGCTATATCCCTATTTATGGACATTCCGGCAAAGCCTGATACCCTTTAATAGGGCTTTCACATGTAGTACCAAACGGTTCAACTAAAGAATTCTTATCGTTATCAATGGATTGGAAGGTGCGTATGAAAAACTTTATCGGCGGTCTATTCCAAACCAGAAAACAGACATATGAAGCGTACCAGGCCTTGCAGGAAGCAGGTTTCGCTGATGAAGACATCACGATCCTGTCACGGAAACGGAGCGGGTTCTATGCTTTTCGAGAAGGTGTTTCGATCAAATCGGTGGCGATCAGTGCGCTCATCGGAGCGGTGATTGGCACCGGGATCGCTGCGATCTTGGGATATTTGATCGGCCAGGGAGTGATCCGCATACCGGCGTTCATCCCTTCACGAGATCCATTTTTTACGTTGAATGCCTTTGGGCTATTTCTAGCCCAGGGGGCAGTGACCGGGGCCATAATAGGTGTGGCAGCGAGGCTGGCTACTGCCAGAGAAAAGCCAGCCTTTACCCACTCAGGGATTACGCATGGCGGCGTGATCCTGGCCGTGAACGTCGAGGAACACCAGGTTGATAACGCCAGAGAGGTGATGAAGCAGGCCGGCGCCCTGGACCTGGTCAACCTGTCGGAGAAATGGAATCCGGACGTCTGGGCGGAGTTCAGGGAGCTGCAGCCGCCTTCCGTTATTTCGTAGTCGCTTGAGTTATGTTCTGAAATTTTCACCACAAAGACACAGAGAATTTAATCTCCGTGTCTTTGTGGTTTATTCTCTTCAGTGACGGTATTCACACGGGATGGAAAGATTATTCGATACCCAACACCCGTATCAACACCTTACGCTTGTGGGGACGGGCGCGGTGCTCGAAGACGTAGATCCCCTGCCAGGTACCCAGTGACAAATCTCCATCATCGATTGGGATGGTCAGGCTGGTGTCGGTCAGCATGGCGCGGATGTGGGAGGTGGCGTCGTCGGGGCCTTCCAGGTCGTGGGTGTACCAGCTGTCCTTCTCCGGAACAAGGCGCTCCATGAAGGTTTCCAGGTCGGCGCGTGCGGTCGGGTCCCAGTTTTCGCTCATGACCAGCGAGGCGCTGGTGTGCGGCAGGAAGAGGAAACACATGCCTTCGCGCACGTTCCAGTCCCGCAACTGCGCGCGGACGGTCTCGGTGATATCGTGCAGTCCCTTGCCGCGGGTGGAGATTTCGAGGGTTGTTTTGTGCCAGTTCATATAAAGGATTATAGCAACAAGTCAAAGAAATTTGGAATTGCGTACTTCGCGTCGAGTGATAGAATTCATGCGCCTCTTTGATGGATGGAGATGAAAAACAATTCGCTATGACCGATTCGCCCTTATCCTTATCGCGTATTTTCAAAATCTGGATTCCGCTCGCCGCAAGCTGGTTGCTGATGGGGATGGAATTACCGATTCTCAGTGCGGTCATTGCCCGACTTGTTGAACCGGAAATCAACCTAGCCGCCTACGGTGGGATCGTTTTCCCTCTGGCTCTCATCATCGAAGCACCTGTCATCATGCTCCTGGCTGCCTCGACCGCGCTCAGCAAAGATTGGGCTTCTTATCAAAAACTCCATAATTACATGATGTTGGCTGGCGGTCTGCTCACAACACTCCATCTCCTCGTCGCTCTTACTCCGATTTACGATTTCGTCACCAAAAGCCTCCTGGATGCGCCGCCCGAAATTATAGAACCCGCTCGCATTGGCTTCATCATCATGGCCCCGTGGACGTGGACAATCGCGTACCGCCGTCTGCATCAAGGCATCATGATCCGCTTCGGGCACACGAACATCATTGGGGTCGGGACAGGTGTGCGTCTGGGAATGGACATCCTTGTAGCAGGGATTGGCTTCTTTCTGGGGTTACCGGGGATCGTGGTTGCGACGAGCGCAGTCGCAGCGGGCGTAACTGCAGAAGCTATTTACATCGGATTTAGAGTTCGACCGGTTCTCCGCATGGACTTGAAACCTGCTCCCGTCCTTCAACCCGCCCTCACCTATCGAGCCTTTTTCGCATTTTACATCCCCCTGGTCATGACCTCGCTGCTCACGCTCTTGATCCAGCCTTTGGGCAGCGCAGCTCTCGGCCGGATGCCCCACGCCCTGGAATCTCTCGCCGCCTGGCCAGTGATCTCAGGGTTGATTTTTATGTTGCGCAGCATGGGTGTGGCCTTCAATGAAGTCGTTGTCGCTCTCCTGGACAAGCCTCTCTCCACAAAATCCTTACGGCGTTTCACCGAGCTGCTTTCGATCGGGACAACCGGCATATTACTTATCATCGCCGTGACCCCACTCTCCAGCCTTTGGCTGGAAAATTTCTCCGCGCT
>JAABUE010000136.1 GCA_011389535.1 Anaerolineales bacterium | reverse complement strand
CCCCACCGTCAAATCATCAATTTCGACAATCGGCACGATCCCGCGTGAACTGCTGGTCAGAAATGCTTCATCCAAAGCCCGGAACTGTTCCCGTTTCAAGGGCTGGTAGATGATCTCCAGGTCACTTCCCCTCGCAACGCGCAGCACCGTCCGGCGTGTGACGCCCAGCAAGATGCCCTTGCGCGCCGTTCCCAGCTTCCCCTCTTTAATATAAAAGAAATTACTGGTCATGCCTTCCAGGATGAAGCCATTGCGCACGAGCAAAGCCTCGAAGGTGTTACTGCGGGCAATTTTGGTCCGAGCGCCCTCGCTGGCAGTGATGAAGGCTGTGGATTTCAGACGCGGGTTTTGGCGCACTAACCCGGTTGTCACAACTTTCACGCCCTGCGTATAAGCCTCAGGCGGAGGAAGCCTGAGCGGCTCAAGGACAAGATAAACGTGCCCCTCTGACGTCAAGATCAGGCGCACCCGCGCTTCGTCAGGGTAGGCCAGCAGGATTTCTGCCAGATGCTGGCGTAACTTTTCTTCCGGCAAGGAAGGTGTGATCCGCTGCAAGGCGGCCGGCTGGTACAGGCGCTGCAAATGCGCTCGCAGCCCCAAAACGCGCGTCCCCCCACCGTAGGTGCGAAAGGTTGTGTATAAACCCTGGGGCAACTGGCGGGTGATCGCATCCAGGCTGGACGTTTCAGGAAGGCTGATCTCCGTCACGCCCTTTTCTTGTGACAATTTCCATACTTTGATTGTATTTTCAGGCATTTCTCGATTATAAGCCTTGACATATCCGCCACAGAAGAGGTAAACTTTCAGGGTTCTAAGCTAATTCTAAGGAAAGGAGGCGCACGCATGTTCATTATGACAGAAACGTTCAAGCTCAGCACACCATTCGCTGATCAGTTACCTTATCGTAGTGCGCCTGTTGACCGTCCATAGGTCATCCTTCCCCTGGTCTATAAACCACGGCGCACATCGCACCGTGGTTTTTTTTATTCAAAGTGAGTAAAGCATGGCAACTTTAACCGGACAATCCACATATTTTGACTTCCGTACGGCCCTGCACAAGAACCGCCTGAGAGGCCTGTGGCGGATGATGACAGGTTTCCGCCTGCCATATCTCGGCGCAGTGGCCACCCTGGCCATTTCGGCGACGGCCAAGACGGCAACCTACCTGTTGCTGCGTTACTTCGTAGACAACGTTATGACCGAGACAAACGCAGATACCGGCATAGGCAGCACCCTGGTCTACATAGCGCTTGGCTTCGTGGGACTGGCGCTGTTCGAAGGCGGGTTTGCCTTTGTTTCAGGCCGCCTGGCAGCCTATACCGCCGAAGGGATCACGCGCCGCCTGCGTAACTTCCTTTTCGACCATATCCAGCGCTTGAGCTTCTCCTACCATAGCACCACACCGACCGGAGACCTGATCGAACGCTGCACCTCCGATGTGGATGCGCTGCGCCGTTTCTTCAGCGAACAGGCCATCGGGGTGGGACGGATCATCCTGTTGTTCGTGATCAACTTTATTGCGCTGCTGCAATTGAATGCAAAGCTGGCCTGGGTTTCGGTGATCGTCATCCCGTTCATTTTGCTGGTCTCGCTGTGGTTCTTCAAGAAGGTGACCCAGCGCTATGAAAAATACCAGGAACAGGAAGCGATCCTTTCCACGACCCTGCAGGAGAACCTGACCGGAGTGCGCGTCGTCAAGGCATTTGCCCAGCAGGAGTACGAAAAGGCAAAGTTCGAAAAAGACAACTGGGAAAAGTTCCTGCGCGGGCGCCTGCTTTTGATCATGCACTCGCTGTTCTGGCCGCTCTCGGACATCGTGCTCGGCTTCCAGATGCTGGGCGGCTTCGTCTTTGCCTCGATGATGGCGATCAACGGCGAGATTACTCCCGGCACGTACGTAGCCTATGTGGGACTGGTGGTCTGGCTGATCTGGCCGATCCGCAACCTGGGGCGCCTGATCGTGCAGACGTCCACTGGCCTGGTCTCATACGCCCGTTTGATGGAGATCGCCAAACAGGTGCGCGAACCGCTCACGGATGGGGTTGTACAGCCCATGGGTCCGGTCCGAGGCGAACTGGTCTTCGAGGACGTCTCCTTCATGTATTCGGACGGCGAGTCGGATGTGCTTAAGAACGTCTCATTCCGGGTCGAACCCGGACAGGCGGTTGCCCTGCTCGGTTCGACCGGGTCCGGGAAGACCAGCCTGATCAACCTGCTGCCTCGGTTCCACGAGTACACCGGCGGGCGGATCCTGCTGGACGGCGTCGAGCTGAGGGATTATTCGCGCGAGTACCTGCGCAAGCAGATCGGCATCGTGGAGCAGGAACCGTTCCTGTTCAGTCGCTCGATCCGCGAGAACATCACTTACGGCGTCGGGCGGGACGTTCCGGAAGACGAGATCGTGCGAGCCGCCAAAGCCGCCGCAATCCACGAGGTGATCCTTTCGTTCCCGGACGGCTACAACACGCTGGTCGGCGAAAAAGGCGTGACGCTCTCCGGCGGACAGAAGCAACGGGTGACCATCGCACGCACCCTGCTCAAGAACCCGCGCATCCTGATCCTGGACGACTCGACCTCTTCCATTGATCTGGAAACGGAAGCGGAGATCCGAGAAGCGCTCAACCGCCTGATGAAAGACCGCACCACGTTCATCATCGCCCACCGCATCCAATCGGTCATGATCGCGGATTTGATCCTGGTGCTGGACAAGGGCGAAGTTGTCCAGATGGGTACCCACGAGGAACTGGTGACCCAGGAAGAAGGTATGTATCGCAGGATCTACGATATCCAGACGAGGATCGATGAAGAGCTGGAAACGGAGATTGCGAGAGTTGATTAAAAGGATGAAGGATGAGTAGTGAAGGATGAATGGGTATGAGCAATGAACAGCCTCAAGACTTGCGAACGAGAACGAGCGATTTTGCCTTGCGGATCATCCGCCTGTACGTAAGCTTGCCGAAGACGACTGAATCGCAGGTGATTGGAAAACAGGTCCTGCGGTCTGGCACATCCATCGGCGCACATTACCGCGAAGGTTACCGGGCAAAGTCTGATGCAGA
Source organism: Anaerolineales bacterium (assembly GCA_011389535.1). GTDB lineage: Bacteria > Chloroflexota > Anaerolineae > Anaerolineales > Villigracilaceae > JAABUE01. The sequence goes on along the minus strand of JAABUE010000136.1, from coordinate 3,229 downwards.
TATCGTCAACAAATTCGAAACCGCGTTGCAGGAATTGGATGAGACAGACTACTGGCTGGATCTGCTTGTCAAAGCTAATATCGTTCCTGCCCAAAAAGTAGAACCGCTCATCAGAGAAACCAATGAGCTTCTCGCAATATTTGTAACCATTGTTACGAAGATAAAGGGTAGGATGAAAAAAAGGTAGTAATAGTAATGGGAATATCGTATTCATCCTTCATCCTTCCGCCTTTATCCTTGGAGGAACTATGTCTGAAGAAATTATCGAATTAGAAGAAGAGGAATACACAAGTCAATTGACCGCCCCGGTATTTAAGCGCATCGTCGGCCTGCTCAAGCCGCATTGGCGCTGGGTTGTTGGATTCCTGCTGACGATTGCGCTGGTATCCGCGCAGGATTCGTTGTTCACCTATATCAACAAGAGCATCATCGACGAGGGCATCGTCAAGAGAGACATGGATGTGATCTGGCGGCTGGCCACGCTCTATGGCGGGCTGGTGATTCTGCAGTCCGGGCTGGTGTTCACGTTCATTTACCTGGCCGGCGTGCTCGGGGAGCGCGTGCAATACGACCTGCGCAAGATGCTATTCAACCACCTGCAGGACCTGTCGCTATCGTATTATTCACAGAACGCGGTCGGCCGCTTGATGGCGCGCGTCACCTCGGATACGGGACGCGTTTCAGACCTGGTGACCTGGGGCATGCTGGACGTAACCTGGGCGGTCATGAATATCGCCAGCGCCACATTCTTCATGCTGCTGATCAACTGGAGGCTGGGCCTGATCGTCCTGGCGGCCATCCCGATCCTGGTGTTCATCGCCATCAAATTCCGCAAGAAGATCCTGGTGGAATTCCGTGAATCCAGGCGGGCCAATTCGAAGATCACCGGCGCATACAACGAGAACATCGCCGGTGTGCGTGTGGTCAAGGCTCTGGGCCGGGAGGATGAGAACCTGGAAGAATTCCAGGGGCTTACGAGTAATATGTACCGCGCTTCGTATCGCGCAGCATGGCTTTCGGCGTTGTTCCTGCCCACGGTGCAGATCATCTCCGCCATTGCATTAGGGACCATCATCTGGTACGGCGGCATACAGGCCCAGGTCGGGTTGATGACCATCGGCGGCATCCACGCCTTCGTCTCGTACCTGACCTTTATGATGTGGCCGGTGCAGGACCTGGCGCGCGTCTATGCCGAAATGCAGCATTCGATAGCGTCCGCAGAGCGGATCTTCAGGCTGGTGGACACCCCCCCCGAAGTCCGCAACCGGCCGGGCGCTGTGGCGGCGGAAACGCTGTTGGGCGAGATCGAATTCGACCACGTAAACTTCTACTACGAAGACCGCAAACCGGTGCTGACCGATTTTAGCCTGAAGGTCAAGCCGGGCGAGACGATCGCCCTGGTCGGGCCGACAGGCGGAGGCAAGTCGACCATCGTCAACCTGCTGTGCCGCTTCTACGAACCGCAGCAGGGTGTTATCCGCATCAACGGCCGCGACTACACCGAATACACGCTCGAATCGATCCACTCGCGGGTCGGGATTGTGCTGCAAACCCCGCACCTGTTCTCAGGGACGGTGCGCGAGAACATCCGCTACGGGCGGCTGGATGCCAGCGAAGAGGATATTCTCGAAGCAGCGAAAATAGCCGGCGCGCACGATTTCATCATCATGCTGGAAAAGGGCTACGACCAGAACGTCGGCGAGGGCGGCAACCTGCTCTCGGTCGGACAGAAGCAGTTGATCAGCCTGGCGCGCGCGGTACTGTCCCGGCCTGAGCTGTTCATCATGGACGAAGCCACCTCCAGCGTGGATACGCTGACCGAGGCGCTCATCCAGCGCGGGATGGAAGCGTTGATGAAAGGACGCACATCCTTCGTGATCGCCCACCGGCTGAGCACCATCCGGCGTGCGGACCGCATCCTGGTCATCGAGGCCGGGCATATCAAGGAACAGGGCACCCACGCCGAGCTGCTTCGCCAGCGCGGTCACTATTACCGCTTGTACACCCAGCAATTCCGGCACGAGTTGGAAACCGTGTACGGCTTTGCGGAGGCCGTCGGCGCGGATGAAAAGGAAGAAGCCTCTCAAACGCTGGCAGCGGATTAGGCCCCCTGCCCCACCCGCCCTTCGGGCACCCTCCCCAAATACGAGATGAATCTTTTAGTTGAGAGGAAGAAAACCCAATCTCGTATTTGGGGAGGGCCGGGGAGGGGCCCTTTATCGGTATACTTTGAATTTGGAGAGCAAACATGAAGGTAGAATCATCCATTAAGAAAAGCGAGCTGCTTTCAAGCTACGACGAACAGCTTCGGGTAAACATAATTTACCCCGAAGCGCGCAAAGAAATCACACAAGACGTGGTCAGATTTGTTCGCAAACCGCCCGGAATGAATTTCGTGTCATTCACTTTCACCGGCGACCAAGACCTGGACCGGGTCATTGACGAGCAACTGGAATATTTTATTCCAATGGACCAGCCTTTCACGTGGAAGGTTTACGAACACGATCAACGGCCGCGCCTGGAAGAGAAGCTCACCGCGCGCGGTTTCGTGTACGATGACAGTGACCCCGGTGACATCATGACCCTGGATGTGGACAGTGCCCCGCCTCACCTGCTCCAACCGGTGAGCGCGGACATCCGGCGGATCGATAGCCCCGAGGGGCTCAAGGATGTCGTCTACGTCCTGGATACAGTCTACGGCAACGACAATGCCTGGGTATACGACCGGCTTGGCGGCCATCTTGAAATTCCCGGCTATTTGAGCATTTACCTGGCCTACGTGGAGGATCGGCCTGCCTCCATAGCATGGACGTATTTCCCCAAGGGGTATTTTGCGATGTTGTTCGCAGGCTCCACGATCCCCGAATTTCGCAAGCATGGTCTGTATACCGGCCTGCTCTCGATCCGCCTGCAGGAGATCCAGGAACGCGCCTATCGGATTGCGGTTGTAGAGGCTGGCTCCATGAGTCGACCTATCGTTGCAAAGCATGGCTTCCAGCACCTGACCACGATGTATGATTATGAGTGGAAGAAACAGCAGGAAATTTAATGATGAAAACTGAATTGGTCCCATTTACAGACGAAATGGTCCCCGCGGCAGGAAAACTTTTAGCCGGGCGGCACGCGCGTAATCGAGTGAGCCTGGCGCTGCTGCCCGCCCGCTTCGAAGACCCGCAGGTCGCGGCCAAAGCCGTCAAGGCGCTGTGGGAGAAAAAACAGAAGAACGGCT
>JAABUE010000135.1 GCA_011389535.1 Anaerolineales bacterium | reverse complement strand
ATGAAAAGGACGTGATCGACACCATTATGCTGCTGTTAGAACATCCTCTGGGCGATATCGACCAGGAGACAATTAATATCAAGCGGATTGCAGAACTTTGCAGCGCAGACTGGGGGTTATGGCGCACAACCACCATGAATCTCGACAAGGTACGCCAGTTAGCGCATGGCTATAAACAACTCAAGGATGAAGAGAAAGCCCATGTTGAATCCCAGGTTGCTTCGGCGCTGCAACGCATAGAGAAAGAACCGAAGCCGCTTGCCTGGCGTTTACGTGGCCGGGTCGGAGACCGCGTTAAATGGTACAAAGAAGTGGATGAAGTCGAATAATTGGAGGAAGCTGTTATGACAAAACTTGTCCGTGACCTGATGCACCCCGGGGTGCTCACCTGCCAGCCAAGCGCATCTTTGGGACAGGTAGCTGTGCTGCTTACCCAGCATAAAGTCCATGCGCTGGTTGTCTCTGACCCGGAAGGCCGTCCACTGGGAATTATTTCTGATTACGACCTGCTGGCGGGTGAATGGCTTTCGGTTGACGATGAAAGCCTGTCGACGATGCGGCAGCTGACCGCCCACGACCTCATGTCTTACCCTGTGGACACAATCGAAGCTGACATGTCTCTCAAAGAAGCAGCCCATACCCTGATAGAAAAGGATGTCAGTCGTTTGTTGGTAACCGAAAATGGCAAGCCAGTCGGTGTGATATCGACCACTGATTTTGTAGCCAGCATTGCAGCGACAGGAACGCCGAAGCGCGAAACAGTTGCGGATGTGATGTCGGATGCCATCCTGGTCTGCCGCGGAAAGACACCGATCATCTCAGCGGCGCGCACGCTAACGCAGGCCGGTTGGAGATCCGTGCTTGTGGTTGACGTGAAAGGGAAGGTTCTCGGGGTCGTGAGCGGCAAAGACCTCATGCCCTATGTCGAGAACGGGGTGGATGAAGATATGATCGTCCGCGATGTTATGCATCAAGCTTATACCATTAACATCAACGCCAGCTTGCGAGAGGCCGCTGACCTGATGATCAAGGAACACCATCACCGCCTGATCGTGATCGATGAAGAAGATCCAGACGCATTCCCATTGGGTGTCATCTCGTCCTTTGACATTGTGGCTGAGATGGCAAAGCCCGGCTCTATCTGGCAATCAAAATAAAGAAAAAAACAAGGTATTGCTTCGAAGCAATACCTTTCAATCTTATATTGTGAAGAAAGGATGCTTATGGCCCTTACCGTGGACGAAGCGATCGCTCGTGTGCCGATGTGGGCGGATGCCAGTGATTTGAAAATTTCTCCCCTTAGTGGCGGCATCACCAACAGCAATTACCGCATTGACACGAAGGGTGAGTCATTTGCCCTTCGTATCGCTGGCGCCGATACCGAACTGCTCGGAATTACCAGGGAATATGAATATGCCGCAAACCTGGTTGCCGGAAAGATGGGTATTGCACCCGAAGTCATCTATGTGATCGAACCGGAGGGATACCTGGTTACACGGTTCATTACTGCCCGTCCTTTTCCTCCGGAAGAAATTACCCATCCGGAAAATCTCTGCCGGGTGATGGAGATCGTCCGCAAAATACATTCGATGCCCGAAATCCCGGGGACTTTTTCGGTATTCCGCACAATTGAAGAATATGCTGAAATTGCCCGCAGCTATAACGTGGAATTCCCCGAAGACTTTGACTGGTTGATCGACCGTATGAGTGAAGCCGAAGCTGCGCTTTTGACAGACCCGGAACCGCTTTGTCCCTGCCATAACGACCTGCTCAATGCTAACTTCCTGATCGATGACCGCATCTATATCCTCGACTGGGAATACGCCGGCATGGGCGATCTCTTTTTCGATCTGGCCAATTTCTCTGACCATCATGAGCTATCCGACGAGCAGGACCGCTGGCTGTTGGAATGTTATTTTGGGGAAGTGACCGAGAAACAACTGGCTCATCTGAAAATCATGAAGGTAATGTCTGACTTCCGCGAGGCAATGTGGGCTCTGGTCCAGATTGGAATTTCGCAATTAGATTTTGACTATCGTGGCTATGCTAATAAGTTCTTTGCTCGGGTGTTCGAAAATATTAAAGACCCACGTTGGGATCAATGGATCAAGGAGATGAAAAATAATGGCTGATCTTCCTTCGCACGCGCAAGTCGTCATCATCGGTGGTGGTGTCGGAGGCTGTAGTATTGCTTACCACCTCACACTCATGGGCTGGAAAGACGTTGTCATTCTCGAACGTCATGAACTGACCAGCGGCTCAACCTGGCACTCTGCCGGGCTGGTCGGCCAGATGCGCTCGGATGCCAACCTGACCCGCATGATGCATTACAGCACCGACCTCTATCGCCGCCTGAAGGATGAAACCGGTCACGACCCGGCCTGGCGCGAAGTCGGCGGACTGCGCCTTGCCTCCTCGGCTGAGCGTTTGGAGGAGATCAAACGACTGGTAGGCATGGCGGCTTCTTTTGGCGTGCCGATGGAACTGGTTTCTGCCAAAGAAGCCCAGGATATGTTTCCGCTTATGTCCATTGATGGCGTTGTCGGGGCCGCCTTCACCCCCAACGACGGCATGATCGACCCGACCGGGCTGACCAACGCGCTGGCTGCCGGCGCAAAGAGCCGCGGCGCCAGAATTTTCCAAGACACGAACGTAGAAAAGATCAACTTGAAGAATGGACGTGTCAGCGAAGTGGTGACCGACCAGGGGGCAATCCAGACCGAGATCGTGGTTAATGCGGCCGGTCAATGGGGGAAGGAAGTTGGGAAGATGGTCGGTCTCAACCTGCCGGTTGTGCCGATGGCGCACCTGTATGCGATCACCAAACCGATTGACGGGGTCGGTCACGATATCCCGACCCTGCGCGATCCCGACCTGTTGGTGTATTGGCGTGAGGAAGTCGGCGGCTTTACCACCGGCGGTTATGAGCGCAACCCGGCGCCCTTTGGCCTGAATGGGATTCCCCGCGACTTTAAATACCAGCTGCTCCCGCCCGATTGGGAGCGTTTTGGACCGTTGATGGAAAACTCCATTAAACGTGTGCCAATTTTGGAAAAAGCTGAAATCAGACAACTTCTGAATGGTCCCGAAGGCTTCACGCCCGATGGAGAATTTCTGCTCGGCCCGACAGCCGTAAAGGGTTTCTGGGTTGCCTGTGCATTCTGCGCGCACGGCCTGGCAGGCGCAGGTGGTATCGGCAAGGTCATGGCCGAGTGGATCATCGAAGGCCATCCCGAATGGGATCTTTGGCGGCTGGACGTGCGCCGTTTCGGTTCACACTACAACAGCCAGGACTACACGGTCGCGCGCACGCTTGAAACCTACACGCAGTATTATGACATCCATTTCCCGGGTGAGGAGCGACTCTCACGCCGTGGCTTGCGCCTGTCCCCCACCTACTACCGCCTGCGTGACCTGGGCTGTCACTTCGGCGAGAAGACCGGCTGGGAACGCCCCAACTGGTTCAAACCCTACGAAGAGAAAGCCACCCACGGACACGAGCCCAAAGGCTGGGCCCGGCACAACTGGTCACGCGCCATCGGCTATGAACACATCCAGACTCGCGAGGCAGCCGGCCTGTTCGACGAAACTTCCTTCAACAAGTTCGAAGTCCGTGGCCCTGGCGCCTTGAAATTTTTGAATTACATCTGCGCCAACGACATCGATCAGCCGGTTGGGATCGTTATCTACACCCAATGCCTGAACAAACGCGGCGGGATCGAATGCGATTTCACCGTTACCCGCACCGGGGAAGACCGCTTCTTCATCGTCACCGGGACTGCCTTCGGACAACATGATTTGTCCTGGCTGTCGCTGAACATGCCTCAAGACGGCTCAGTGTCGATCGAAGATATCAGTTCTTCTTATGCCTGTCTCGGCATGTGGGGCCCCAAAGCCCGGACGATTTTGGAAAAAGTTGCCACAGACGATGTGTCCAACAAAGGCTTCCCATACATGACCGCCAGGCGAATGAACGTTGGGGATGTCCCTGTTCTCGCCTCACGCGTGACATACGTTGGCGAACTGGGCTGGGAATTTTACTGCCCAATGGAGTACGGTCTCCGGTTGTGGGACACTCTCTGGGAGGCCGGTCAGCCTGAGGGAATGGTAGCAGCCGGTTATAAAGCGATCGATTCGCTGCGTCTCGAAAAGGGATACCGTTACTGGAGCGGAGAAATTTCCCCCGATTACTCCCCCTACGATGCAGGGCTCGGTTTTGCCGTCAGGTTGGATAAGGGCGATTTCATTGGCCGTGAGGCATTGGTAAAGCAGAAAGAAAACGGTTCTAAACAAAAGTTATGCTGCATCGCCATCTCCGACACTCGCTCAATTGCACTGGGCAAAGAACCAATCCGCTCTGGCGATAAGATCATCGGCTGGGTGGCATCCGGTGGTTATGGCTATTCGATAGGCATGAGCCTTGCGTACGCCTACCTGCCGGTCGAGTGCTCGAATCCGGGAACGGCGTTGAGCGTTGAATTCTTTGGAACACAGGTTGCCGCAGAGGTTGTAAAATCACCCCTGTGGGATCCAAAAGGAGAGCGGATTAAGGCATAACCCGAACTACCTTATTACCAAGGATTTTATAGCGCTTCCTGTAAAAGACGCTCTATATAAAGAGAAAGAACCATTTCTAGAATCATCAGATTCAGGAGAATACAATGTCAATCGTAAACGCAAAAGAGATCATGGTCGAAGCTGCAAAAGGGAAATATGCTGTCGGCGCCTTCAACATCACCGATCTGATCCAGTTGGAAGGAGTGGTGGATGCTGCTGTTGAAAAGAAATCCCCGCTGATCATCCAGACCTCGGTGAAACCGTCCAAATTCCTGGGCAGGGACGTGCTGGTGGCGATCTTCCGCACCATCGCCGAATCGGCTCCTATCCCGATCTGCCTGCATCTCGATCACTGCACCGAAGTGGACTATTGCAAAGCATGCGCCGACTCCGGTTACACCAACATCATGATCGATGCATCCAAGCAGAGTTATGAAGAGAATATCCGCCAGACCAAAGAAATAGTGGACTATTGCCACTCGGTCGGCAACATCTCTGTAGAAGGCGAGCTGGGGACCGTCAGCGGGGTCGAGGACCAGATCATCGTCTCAGAGGATGAAACGCAATTGGCAAACCCCGCACAAGCGGTTGAATTCGTGGAACGCACCGGTGTGGACATCTTTGCGCCCGCCATCGGCACCGCACATGGCGTGTACAAGACCAAGAATCCAAAAGTGGACTTTGAGCGCATGGCTACCATCAACAAAATGTTGAACAGCAACGGTATCAAGACTCCGTTGGTCGTCCACGGCGGAACAGGCCTGCCCGAAGATTACATCAAGAAACTGCTCGAAGCTGGCGGCGCCAAGTTCAACGTTTCCACGGAATTGAAGCGCGTGTTGATCGACGCCAAATACGATTACATCTGCGCACACCGCGAAGAGTACGATCCCGGCAAAGTGGATGTCGCCGTTCGCGATGCCATCCGCAAAGCCGTCGGGCACTGGATCGATATGCTCGGCAGTGAAGGTAAGGCGTAAACAGGTACACAGTCGACGTGTTTCCCAGTGTACCTGTCTACTTATGTATGTAGACTTTTGTACGTATCTATATAAACTGAAGCATTCAGGAGTTACTAATGAAGAAAATCGAAGATTACTACGTTCCCTGGGTAAAGGGCATCCCCATGTACATCTCCGGGCACATCGAACTCGCCTGGCGCAAACCGGAGCTGCACCGCATGATGTCGAACGAAAACCCAAACCCGCCGTCTGACAAGGTAATGGAAGCGATCATCAAATACGGCAAGAAGGCAAATCGCTACCCGGACCAGGGCCTGGTCGTGCGAGGGAAAATCGCCGAGATCAACGGGTTGGACGGTCCTGAGAACGTCATGATCGGCAATGGCTCCAGCGAAGTCTACGACAACATCTTTCGCATGTTCATCGAGCCAGGCCAGGAAGTGATCCAGCACACTCCCTGCTTTGGCATCTACAAGCTGCGCGGCACACTGCTCGGCGCCAAGATGGTTTCCGTGCCGATGGTCTATAAGGATGATTTCCTGTACTTCGATCCGGATGCCATCCTGAACGCGATCACCGATACTACCAAGATCATCGTGGTCGCCAACCCCAACAACCCGACCGGTAACTTCATGGATCCCAAAGACTTCGCCCGCATTGCCGAAACGGGACTTCCCTTCATCGTTGACGAGGCTTACGTTGAATATTCGGGCCTGGGTATGTCACAGGTGGGGCTGCTCAAGAAGTACAACAACGTCATCATCACGCGTACGCTGTCTAAGGCATACGGGCTGGCGGGACTGCGCTTCGGGTACGCGCTGGG
>JAABUE010000134.1 GCA_011389535.1 Anaerolineales bacterium | reverse complement strand
GTTCTCTGTGGTAATTTTTTGGAGGAATTATGCGCGAGATTACTATTCCCATCAACGATGAAACCATTCGCAGCCTGAAGGTCGGCGAACCGGTCCTTCTCTCCGGCGTGATGCTGACCGGGCGGGATACCGTCCACAAGTGGATGATCGATACCTTCATCAAAAAGACCCGCGAGCCGCAGGGCGATGACCTGGAAGTCTACGAGGCAATCAAACCGCTGCTCGAAGGCGGCGTGATCTATCATTGCGGTCCGGTTGTATCCGGGTTGGACACCAAGGACTACAAGTTTGTGGCTGCCGGGCCGACTACCTCCATCCGGGAAGAACCTTACCAGGCCGATGTGATGAAGCACTTCCATGCCAGGGGCGTGATGGGTAAAGGCGGTATGGGCCCCAAGACGCTGGCGGGTTGCAAGGATGTGCCGTTTGTCTACTTCCATGCCATCGGTGGGGCAGCCTCGTACATTGCCCAGTCAGTGCAAAAGGTGCTGGGCGTCTACAAGCTGGATTTCGGCGTGCCCGAAGCCATGTGGGTGATCGAGGTCAAGGATTTCCCCGTCGTGGTGACGATGGACAGCCATGGCGGCAGCCAGCATGCGGTCATCGAGCAAGGATCGAAAAAGATATTAGACGAGCTGCTGGCAAAAGCCTGAGCAGCAAAAATCTCCCGAAGGTCGAGCGCCCTCGGGAGATTTATTTTTATGGGAGCGCAGAAGCTGGCAGGACGAATAGCCTTCCTTTGTTGATGGCTGTACCGGCGATATCAGCACCGCCGATCACGTATAAATTGCCGTCCACTTCCACCGCCGGGACGCCGTGCAACGTGACCGGCAACGCTGGCCCAAATACCCATTCGCCATCATCTGAACTGAGCACCTCAACGCTATCCAGGGCATGGTTGCTGCCCGCCAGCACCTCGCCACCGGCCACGACGACCCGCTCGGCGATCACGGTAGCCGCAAAACCACCGCGCGCTTCGTTAAGCGGCGGACCGGCAGACCATTGGTCCAGGTCAGGCTCATAGATTTCAACCGAATTCAACTCTCCCTGACCCGACCAGCGCCCGCCAAGCGCATAGATCTTTCCCTGGAAGACGACTGCTGCGGTGTGTTCGCGCATTTGCGCCAGTGCGGCAAGCGTCATCCACGTATCAGCTGTCGGGTCATAGCGCAGGAGCGCGCCCGTGCCGCCTGTCCCGCCTACCACGTAGATATACTCGCCAAGCGAGACCGCCGCGCCGGCCAGGCGCGGCTCCGGCATAGGGGCTCGTTCCTGCCAGGCGCCTGTTGCCGGGTCGAAAGCCCATATCGTTGCCTGGGGCGCCCAGTTCAGGAGAGACTTGCCACCACCAATAACATAGACCTGCCCGCCATGCGCGACTGCCATCAGGTGATGCCGGCCTTCGGGAAGCTCGGCCAAAGACTGCCAGGAATCGTTCTGAGGGTCGTAAGCTTCAAAGACGGATTCTCCACCAAAACCACCGGGTACGTAGATCATCCCGTTCAGGACGACGGCAACCATCTCCGAGCGCGCTGTCGGCATTGGGGCAAGTTGCTGCCAATGTGCTGGCACGGGCGAAGATCCGGGTGCAGGCTGGATCGTTCCTTCCGATGTAGGCGTCGGTGTTTCTGTCTGGGTAAGGGCGCAGGCCGGGAGCAAAATTCCAAGCGCGAAGACGAAAACAAGTTGTCTCGGTACCATTAAAGACCTCCGAATGGAATCAGGAAACCAAATAGAAACTCACTACGTGAGGTTGCTCAGCCATTTTAGCCCATTCCGCGGCGCCTATTTCGGAAATTCCGTTCACGGTGGTTTCAAACGGATAGAAACCTTTCTACAGCCGGATTGTTTTAGCAGTTGGCAATTTATTTTCAGGTTCTTGACTTGGGTGTATACTGGCAAGAACTCATCCTGAGGAGGACGCATGAAGCGAGCAGTCAGCATCAGCATTGGTTCGTCCAAACGTAACAAGGCGGTGGAAGTGGAACTGCTGGGGGAAAAAGTCTGCATCGAACGGATCGGCACGGATGGCGATATGGAAGCCGCCGCGCTAAAGTACAAGGAACTGGATGGCAAAGTGGATGCCTTCGGCGTGGGTGGCGCCGACCTGGGGGCGATGGTAGACGGGAACTTTTATCCCTTCCACTCGGTAAAGCCAATGGTGCGCTATGTGAAAGAAACTCCGCTGGTAGATGGCGGCGGTTTGAAGAACACGCTGGAGAACAAGGCCCCGGCTTTCCTCGATGAAAAGATCGGTGATTACATCAAGGAGCGGGGGCGCAAAGTTTTTGTCACGCTGGGTGTGGACCGCTGGGGACTGTCAAAGTCATTTGTGGAAGCCGGCTATGAGGTGGTTTTTGGCGACCTGATGTTTGCGCTGGGGATTCCGATCCCGGTCAAGAGCCTGGGCGGCCTGCGGACCCTGGCCAGGCTGATGATCCCGGTTGTGACCCGTTTCCCGTTCGAGTGGATCTACCCAACCGGTGAAAAGCAGGATGTGCGTACACCAAAGTATGAAAAGTATTACCAGTGGGCTACCGTGATCGCCGGGGACTGCCACTACATCAAGAAACACATGCCCGATACTATGCAGGGGAAGGTGATCGTCACCAACACCACCACGCCCGAAGATGTTGAACTGTTCAAAAAGTGTGGTGTGAAATATTTGGTCACCACCACGCCGGTGCTAGACGGTCGCTCTTTCGGCACCAATATGATGGAAGCCGCGCTGGTGGCCATCTCCGGTAAGAACCGTCCGTTGACCTGGAACGAATATAGCGAATTATTGGATAAACTTCATTTCAAACCGCAATTACAGCAATTAAATTAGCCACAGAGTCACGGAGACTCGGAGAATCAAATCTCTGTGGCTCCGTGGCAATTCTTAGGAGTTGCACTTATGGACGCAATTGTTACCGCTGGCGGGATTCCGCTCCCTGAAGACCCGTTATACCCGTACACGAACGGTGATTGTAAGGCGCTGGTCGATGTGGCCGGGAAGCCAATGATCCAGTGGGTGCTGGATGCGCTCGGCAACGCCAAACATGTGGACAACGTTATCATCATTGGGCTTTCATCCAAAAGCGATGTTACCTGCAAGAAGCCGCTCTATTTCATCTCCAACCAGGGACGGATGCTGGCGAATGTTGTCGCCGGGGTCAACAAATCGCTCGAGCTCAACCCCAAGGCCGAGTACGTGTTGGTAGCCTCCTCCGATATTCCGGGGATTAACGCTGAAATGGTGGACTGGTTGATCGAGACCTGTATGGAAACCAGAGATGATATTTATTATGGCGTGGTTCCGCGCGAAGTAATGGAAACCCGCTACCCGAGCTCCAAACGGACTTACACCAAGCTGAAGGATATGCAACTGTGCGGCGCTGACATGCATATTGCACATGTTTCCATGGCGATCGAGCACATCGATATGTGGGAAGAACTGATCGGTAACCGCAAGGCCCCCCTCAAGCAGGCTGCCACGATCGGTTTTGGGACGCTTTTCCGGGTTGCAACCCGCAGCATCACCGTGGACGAGCTGGTGGCTGTCATTACCAAACGGATTGGCATTACTGGCCGCCCGATCATTTGGGAGCACGCCGAACCCGGCATGGACGTGGACAAGCCCCACCAGCTTGACCTGATCCGTGAGGATTTAGAAAAACTGCATCAAAACTCATAGCGAACAGGTCAAAGCTGCATGCGTTTACGTTCCATTTTAGAGCTCGATGCCCGTCTTTCCAACCATTTACGGGTTGCTGAGCGGCCAGGTTTATTACGCAATATATCCGTCTTCTTTGCCCATTCCGGCGACTCGTGGTTCTGGGGGTTGGCGCTGATCCTGTTATGGCTATTTACGAACGATCCATTTTGGAAGAAGTGGGCCGTGGTTTTGTTCGGGGGCATTTCTGCCCTGGCCGTGATCGTGATGGCTCTGAAGTTCACCATCCGCCGCCGCAGGCCGGAGGGCGAATGGGGTGGTATCTACCGCAATACCGACCCGCACTCCTTCCCGTCCGGGCATGCCGCACGCGCGTTCCTGATCGCGGTCATGGCGACCGGGCTTGGCCCCGCCTGGATGGGAATTATTCTGTGGGTCTGGGCGCCGCTTGTCTCGCTGGCCCGTGTGGCCATGGGGGTGCATTATGCCTCCGACATAGTGGCCGGGATGCTGGTTGGCATCATTGTTGCTATCTTTGGTTTGGAAGTGTATCCTCCCATTCTGGCCTGGGTACATTCCTGGCTCTGGTTCCCACTGTGGTGAGCCTTATCTGGCAAAAGTCCGGGAGTGACGCCAGTCGCTCCCTTTTACTTTAAGTTGCTTCCCTCACTGTATCCGCATGATCCCGGATGTGCGCCAGCCCGCGCTCGACCCAGGTTTGCAGCGTGAAGCCGTCCCCGTAGATTTCGTGTCCGGACTCGCGGCTCCAGCCCTCAGGCGGCAGCTCCCGCAGCAGGAAAACCGTCTGTTTGACGGAAGCAGACAAGTCGTCCAGGATCGAGGCGAGCGGCTCGTCCGGTTTGTACTTTTCCGCCATCCATGCCTCCCCGTCGAAGTTCTGGAAAACAGGCTGGTCTTCCTCCACAGTCCGGCGGATGCGCAGTCCGTACACCATCTCCTCCACATCGCGCGTATGCGCCGCCACCTGGTGCGCGTTCCAGCTGCCTTCGCCCAGAGCCTTGAACGGTTCGTCAAACTTCATGCAGGCCTGACGGAACTCTTCCGCTGCGGATTCCAGCTGGCCGACCAGTTTCAAGCGATATTCGAGCAGTTGATTCATGTTGAACTCCTGCAAAGGTCTAGTATGGCTTCGATGTCCGTGCCCGTTTTCACGGTAAAGACACGGATGCCATCCGGCTCTAGCTCGCGTGCGGCCTGTTGGCTGAAGGACTCTAACCCGGCCATGCTGGCAAAGAACGCCGCCCGCTGCGAGCTTTCATCACGGCCTGCTACCGTGACGATATTGATGATCACGCCCCCGGCCCCTGCCCGCATCACCCGTCCCACGGACTGGGTCATCAGGAACGCGCCGGTGAGATTGACATCCAGGACGCGGTGCCAGTCCCATTCGTCCATATTGAGCAGCGCGGAGCGGGGTTCCACGGCGGCGTGGTTGACGAGGATGTCAATGCAGCCGAAATCGTCCTCCACCTGCTTGACCAGCGCCTGAGCCCCGACCTTCTTGGCGACATCTTCAATGTAGGCTCTGGCATTCCCGCCCCGGGCGTTGATCCCTGCTGCCACTTCCTCGACGTTGTTAGGGGAAATGTCATTGGCCGCGACCGTGGCGCTATGCCCGGCGAACGCTTCGGCCAGTTTCCGCCCGGAGCCCTTGCCTGCGCCGGTGATGAGCACGACTTTTCCTTTAAATTCTTTTTTATCCATTGCTTCAGCCTATGCCATAAATGTGGTCCGGAAATGGGGCGTGCGCTGCGTTCGCAGCGCACGCCCCATTTCCGTGATCCTTGTATTGTTAAGGGTTGCTCTCGCACACCGGGACCGTATCCAGGTTCTCGTGAGCGTTCACGCGCAGGCCCAGGTAGGGAGACGGGTCATAGGTGTTATTGATTTCCAGCTCATTACGGAAATTGTCCTGGCCATCGTCCTTAACAATCGAGAAATGCAGATGGATGCCTGTCGGGTTGTTCGGGTCGCCGGAATAGTTGCCTTGATATCCAAGGAGTGTACCTGCCTCAACAAACTTCTCGAATGTGCCGGGCGGGAAATCGTCGGAGATGAACGATTGGCCATCCCTGGTTGCCATATGGGTGTAGTAGGTCCAAATCTGGCGACCCGGGTTGAGCGGGTCGGAAGGGATGCGCACGATGACCGTGGAGACCCAATCGGGCAGGCGGGTCAGGTATCCGGGATAGGCCGCGATGACGGGCGTCACGCCCACGTCGGCCCCGCCGAAGATATCCAGGCCCTGGTGGCGGTGACCGGGGCGGAAAGAATCGTCCCACAGGAAGCCGACCATGCCGTCGGTCGGGAAGAGGAACGGGGCATCTCCGCAGCGCGAGCCGGCCGTCAGTTTCCACTCCGGGTGCGCGGATGGAGCCCTCATCCAGGCGCGGAACAGGGACAGCCGCTCGCTGGCCGGGCGAACCATGCGATACAGGGTATAGCCTCCTACAATCGTGACGACCAGAAAGATTGAAAATAACAAACGTAGGACTTACGCAAAACTGAGTGGTTGACGGCAGGCAGGAAAGTCATTATTGTTATGGGATGAGACCCAAGAAAGAACGTGTAACACGATTGGATTACTGTCAATACTTGCTGGTGAGCCAGATCAATTATACGCTCACGCATTATGCCGAACATACCGAGAAATTTAGTCATGATATGGCAAACCGGTATCTGGCTGGAGATGAAATCCGTCCCAGGTTGGTCTGGGAAAACGTCAAAACCCAGGTGATCCAAACGCCAT
>JAABUE010000133.1 GCA_011389535.1 Anaerolineales bacterium | reverse complement strand
GCCGCCAGCGTCGGGTTGAAAGCGATTCCGCGGCACGTATTCGATGCCGCCGCGATTGATGGAGCCAATATCTTTCAAACTTTCCGGTACATCACCTGGCCGCTCTTGCTGCCATTGCTGCTTCCCGCTGTTATTGTCCGAGGCATTTTTGCCTTCAACCAGTTCTACCTGTTCCAGGTTTTCTTCTTCCAAGATGCCACCCTGGCTACTCTCTCCTACAATGTCTTCAACCCCTCTGGTTTTAGCTCGTCGGGACAATTTGCGATCTCTGCAACGATCAATATCATCGCCGTGATTATCCTGATTGGGTTCATCGTTCTCTTCAACCGCTGGAGCAAGGCGGAGGAGGGAGTAAGCTATGCGTAAAATTTCCTTCCTGAGACAAGCCGGCACGCAAATAGCGCTGGCGCTTACCGGTCTTTTTGTCATTCTGCCGATCTGGGGAATGGTACGCCTGGCCTTCGACGGTGCCCTCCGAGGCCGGCCGACAGAATTCCGCCTGCTGCCGAAAGTATGGTCGTTCGAGGCATTCTTCAAAGTACTCGACAAACCCTACCAATCGGTCGACTTTTTGGTGCTGCTCAAAAATAGCCTGGTTGTCTCTTTCGGGGCTGCCTTCTTCGCGATCGCGCTTGGCGCAAGCCTGGCTTACGCCTTTGCCCGCTTCCGTTTCCCGGGGCGCCGGACCGGCCTGTTTGCTCTCCTGCTGACGGCTGTCTTACCGCCTGTTGCATTCATGACGCCACTTTACATCATCCTGAGCATGTTGCAGATGCGCACCAGCTTATCCGCGCTGATCATCGTTTACTCAGCCTTTGCCATGCCATTCTGTATCTGGAACATGCGCGCCGCCTTCCAATCCATCCCCAAAGAACTGGAAGAGGCCGCTTATCTGGATGGCGCGGGCAATTTCGGCTCGTTCTGGCGTATCAGCCTGCCGCTGGCCTTACCGTCCATCGCGGTTGCGGGGTTGATCGCCTTCCTGATGGCCTACTCGGAATTTGTGATCGGCTGGCTGTTCGTCGAGCGAGCCGATACAGTCACGCTTTCGATGGCGATTTATGCCATGCTGACCAACCAATACCTGGGAGGCGCGCAACCCTGGAGTTATATGGGTTCCCTGGTGCTTATCATGTCCGTACCGGTAGTTATCTTATTTGTGATCTTCCAGCGTACCCTGCTCGAACGCATGATGTTCGGGAGCATCCAAGACTGACCGTGAACATCGGCGAACTTTTAACAACAGTTACAAAACGTATGCCAAGCGATACCCCGGAACTGGACTCGCAGGTTTTACTGGCTCACATCTTGGAAAAATCGCGCAGCTGGGTGGCAGCCCACCCGAAAGCGCCTCTGACTCAACCCCAACTTGCTTCCGTTGAAGACGCCGTTTCACAACTGGAATCAGGGGAACCGCTTCCCTATGTGCTTGGCCACTGGGAATTTTACGGTCTTGATTTCGAACTAAGCCCCGATGTGCTTATCCCCCGCCCAGAGACCGAACTGTTGGTCGAGCGTGCCATCAAATGGTTGGGCGCTTCCAGCCTGCGCCGCACCGTGGCGGACGTGGGAACAGGCTCCGGTTGTATCGCTATTTCGATCGCGAAACATATTTCCGATGCCAAAATCATCGCTACGGACCTTTCTCTTCCTGCCCTGGAAGTCGCCCGTCGAAATGCCTGCAAACATGACGTCATGAAACGGATTGATTTCATCCAATGTGATTTGCTGCCCCCCCATCCTGCTTCGCTGCCAACAGACCAGCACTTTGACCTGATCTGTGCCAACCTGCCCTACATCCCAAGCCAGACTTTGCGTGAACTGCCCATTTATGGACGCGAACCCACCCTGGCCCTGAATGGCGGCGCGGACGGCCTGGACATCCTACGCCGGTTGCTGAAAATTGCGCCTGAGTGGCTGGCTCCCAAAGGGATGATCTTGCTGGAAATCGAAACATCCAGGAGCATGTCAGCCGTATCGTTGGCCTACGACGCCTTCGATAGCGCCGAAATCCACCTGCACAAGGACCTGGCCGGGCAAGACAGGCTGGTAGAAATCATGCTTTAAATTATGAAGACTACCATTCTCTCCGCTGCCAATGGAGATGCCATTTCTCATGCGTTAGAAATATTAAATCGGGGCGGCCTGGTTGCATTTCCCACCGATACTGTCTACGGTGTTGGTGCATTGGCGTTTAATGCACCGGCAGTCGAAAGTATTTACGCAGCCAAAGACCGGCCTGTTGAAAAGGCAATCCCGATCCTGATTGGCGGTCCGGAAGACCTGGATAAGGTGACCAGTGACATCCCGCCCATCGCCGCCAAACTGGCCGCCCGCTTCTGGCCCGGACCGTTGACGCTGGTCGTACCAAAGCATCCGGATCTACCCGACGTTGTGTCTGCCACGCTCACTGTAGGGGTGCGCGTGCCCGATCATCCGCTGGCGCGGGCGTTGCTGCGCGCCAGCGGCCCCATGGCAGTTACGTCCGCCAACATCAGCGGCGAGGCCAGCCCAAGAACGGCCGGGGAAGTGAGCCGCCAATTAAGCGGACGCATCCCCCTCATCCTGGACGGAGGCGAAACGCCCGGAGGCGTCCCATCCACGGTGGTGGACTGCATGGGAACGGAACCGGTCATCCTGCGGGAGGGTCCAGTCACGCTAAAGGATATCCAATTCGTGCTCGCTTGAGTCAAAATATTCTCATCAAACGTTTAGGCTTTGTTCAGGCTCGTCTAACCTGCTGGGTAGATAATAAAAGAGCATTCTCCCTTTAACAAACCCCGTAGGGATGGGGCCATCCCAAGCGGGGTTTGGGTTTTAAACGGGCAGACTGGAAATTTCTCATGGACTTCTTAACTTGAATTCAGGATTTTCTAACCTGCCAGGTTGATAATAAGGAAGCATTCTCCCTTAAACAAACCCCGTAAGGACAGGGCCAGTCCTCAGCGGGGTTTGGGTTTTAAAAGCAAAACCCATCAGGTTTTCGCCTCTCCACCTGGTATCGGGGTGCTCTGCAAAAACCTGTCAGGTTTATTTATTTGCTTACGAAAGCGGCCAGGTGGCTTGAACATCCATATCCAGCGAGGATGTTTGGCCATGCGCGAAGCGATAATAGCCGGCGGCGGCAATCATGGCTGCATTATCGGTGCACAGGGCAATAGGCGGGATGTGCACCCGGAACTCGGTCTGATTAAGAAATGCCTGCCGCAAGGCCTGGTTGGCAGAGACACCGCCAACAACTAAAATTTCTTTGGCCCGGTATTCCCTGGCCGCGTCCATCGTCTTCTCGTAAAGCGCATCCACTACCGCAGCCTGGAATGAGGCTGCCAGGTCGGGCACGGGCAGCGTGTTACTTTTCTTTTCCAGCCCCCGCACTTCTCGCATGACAGCGGTTTTCAAGCCGCTGAAAGAAAAGTCCCAGGGTGAATCCAGTTTGGCGCGCGGGAAGTTGAAGCGATGCGGATCGCCGCGCTCGGCAGCGCGCTGGATGGCCGGGCCGCCCGGATATCCCAGATCGATTAGACGCGCAACTTTGTCGAAGGCTTCGCCTGCGGCATCGTCCTGGGTAGCGCCCAGGCGCTGGTATTCCAGGTGCCCTATCATCAGGTTAAGCTCCGTATGCCCACCAGAGACCAGCAAAGCCATCAGCGGGAACTGCGGCTCATCAGGCGGTGTATCGCCGGCGTTGTACACCCAGGCCGAGTACAAATGCCCCTCCAGGTGGTTGACGCCCACCAGAGGCAATCCCAGACCAAGCGCCAATCCCTTGGCTGCATTGACACCCACCACCAGCGAGCCGGCCAGACCCGGTCCACGCGTGACGGCGATAGCATCCACATCGCCAAGGCTCAGGTGTGCCGCAGCCAGTGTCTGCTGGATGACCGGCGTGATCGCCAGCACATGCTGGCGCGAGGCTACTTCCGGGAAGACGCCGCCAAAACGGGCATGGATTTCCATCTGCGAAGCGACCGTAGATGCCAACAGCTCGCGCCCGTTTTCGATCACGGCGCAGGCGGTCTCGTCGCAGGAGGTTTCTATGGCAAGGATCCGGGCAGGTTTTAAGTCGGTCATCGGTCTATACTTTCTTCCATTTCTCCATCTCTAGCACAAAATCATACGGATACTCGGCCAGGATCTCCATCTTTCCATCCGGGCGCACCCAGTAAGTGTCCTCGATCCGGAATCCCATGCCCTTCTCAGGATAGTATAACCCGGGTTCCAGCGTGATCACAACGCCGGGAACCAGGCGATGATCGTCACCCACCTGAAACCCACTGAAGGGGCGTTCGTGGATGTTGATCCCCACACCATGCCCCAGGCTGTGGACGTAACCATCCTGGGGAGCGGTCGTATTAAGCGGCGACTTATGGCCTTTCGACTCGAAATACTCGCAGGTCATGCGGTGGTATTCTTTGAAAGGAGCATTCAAGTCCACGTTTTCGACGACTTTGCTGTACAGTTCCTGAACCTGATTATAAAGTTCCTGCGCTTCGGGGGTGGCATAACCAAGCGACCAGGTACGGGTGAAATCATAGAAATAACCGCCGCCCCGTTCCTGCGGGTAAATATCAAAGACAATCGTTTGACCCAGACGTAACTGGTCATCGGGGTTACCCTGCGAGTGCGGGATACCGGCATCACGGCCGATCGCAAAGATATAGCCCTCAGACGGAACCGCATCCCGCTCGGCCAGCCAAAGGTTGATTTTCTGCTTGACATCGCCAATCGTCAGGGGCGTGTCGTCTTCTTTTAGCAGCACTTCGTCATCGCGGACGTTTTGTGAAGTCAGGTACTCGGCCGTCAGGCGGACAACCTCGGTGGTACGCTTTCCCATCTCCCGTATGCGCGCGACCTCCTCTTCCGACTTTGTCTCCATTAACTGGTTGAACAACGAGTTTTCGCGCGACTCGCCGACAAACTCAACCAAAGGCTCCAGTTTCTGTAAATGGTTCAACATGGCAAACGTGTTACTGATCTCCGTGTGACCATAAATCCCCACCCGGCCTTTTACATCGTGTGCCTGGAATATACGTTGCAACTGCAAGGCCTGCACCAGCAGCCAGTTTCCGTTGGCTTCCTTCAAAAGTTCCTGCCAGGGATATTCGCTATACAGATGAATTTTCAAACCAGACTTGGCAGCTTCTTCACGCTCCATGTCGTTACAGTACAGAATTGCATCTTCACCACGTTTCTTGACCAGTGCAGCGCCGCTGACGTGCCCACCGCCGGTCAGGTAATACATGGGCGGATTGTTCTCGGCACTACCAAGCACCAGGATCGCGTCCAGGTGTTTCTTCTCCATCAACGCATCGATATCAGATTTCATGAGTTTCCTTTCGCGTTTTTCGCCTCATCCGCGACATTCGCGTTAAAATCCTTCCCCCACTACCCTCAACAAGTCAGTTTCCTGCTCTGGCAATACCGTGCGCGGATCGAGCAGCACGCAGTCATTTTCCGTACGCGCGATGACGGGTGGATTGGAAGAGCGCAGCCTGGCCATGAACTTGTCCGGGGATTTGACGTCCAATGCCAGGACCCAGGTGCCCATGGACTCGCCCGGCAGGCTGCCGCCGCCGACAGTCGACTCAGACTCGACCACTTCACCCTGCCCCAGCGCCTTCTGCCACGCCTCAGCCCGCGCCCTGACCTGCTCCCGTTCCATCGAAATCATGCGCCAGATGGGGATTTCGCGCTCGGCTTCGTCCTTGAGATAGTGCAGCAGCGTAGCAGTGATACCAGCTAAAGCTACTTTATCCGCGCGGACGGCGCGCGCCAGCGGGTGTTTTCTGATCCTGGCAATTAAATCTGTCTTGCCTACAATGATCCCCGCCTGCGGACCGCCCATCAACTTGTCGCCTGAAAAGCAGACCAGGTCCACGCCCGCCTCAAGGGATTCCTGCACAGTCGGTTCATGCGCCAGGCCATATTTGGCGGTATCCAGGAAGGAACCGGAACCGAGATCGTCCACAACGACTACGCCAGCTTTATGCGCCACATCCACGATATCTTTAAGGTCAGGCTCTTCCGTGAAGCCAATGATCTTGAAATTGGAGCGGTGCGCGCGCATAACCAGGCCCGTCGGTTCAGAGAGGGCTTCCTCGTAGTCGCGCAGATGCACCCGGTTGGTGGTCCCTACTTCGACCAGCTTTGCGCCGGACTGCTTCATCACGTCCGGCACGCGGAAGCCGCCGCCGATCTCCACCAGTTGCGAGCGAGAGATGATAGCACGCTTGCCTTTGGCCAGGGCTGCCAGCGCCAACATCACGGCTGAAGCGTTGTTGTTGACCACCACCGCGGCTTCGGCGCCAGTCAACTTTTGCAGCACGGACTCGGCATGGATCAGGCGTGAACCGCGCTTGCCTTTGTCGAGGTCATATTCCAGGTTGGAATACCCCGATGAGACAGTCTGCATGGCAGCGATCGTCGCTTTGGAGAGCGGGGCG
>JAABUE010000132.1 GCA_011389535.1 Anaerolineales bacterium | reverse complement strand
CTTAACTTCAAAGATCGCCCGGCGGTTGTGGAAAATGTTCCACATGGAAATTGGAACACACATATCTCTACGGATAGAGATAGCGGTGCGAGAATTGTCGTGCAGGCTGGCGTTCTGCAACTTGCCCCTTACGAAGTATTGATTTTGGAAACTAAGTAACGCGAGATAATATCTCGCGTTCCCCTGTAAACATGATGCATATCGACTTACGCAAGTTCAACCTGGCCGTTACCATACCGGCCTACAATGTCGCAGATAAAATTGAATCTGTTTTAGAAAACCTGCCCGATTACCTGTGTAATATCATCGTGGTGGACGACGCCTCAGCGGACAACACTTCAAAGCTGGTGCAGGCTTGCGCGGGGCGCGACAGGCGCATCATCCTGATCAGACACGAGCACAACCAGGGCGTGGGGGGTGCAATGGTGACCGGCTTCAGGAAAGCGCTCGAACTCGGCGCGCAGGTTGTGGTCAAAATCGACGGCGACCATCAAATGGACCCGGCCCATATCCCCGCGCTGGTTATTCCGCTTTTAGAAGGAAAAGCCGATTATGCCAAGGGCAACCGGTTCCGCGATTTTGAATCTTTGCGGCATATGCCGTTGGTCCGGCGCATCGGCAACCTGGGGTTGAGCTTCCTGACCAAGGCCGCGACCGGTTACTGGAACTGCTTCGACCCGACCAACGGCTTTTTCGCCATCCGCGCCGAAATCCTGGCGCAATTGCCGCTTGAGCGCATCGACCGCCGCTATTTCTTCGAAACTTCCATGCTCGCAAACCTGTACCTGCTGGACGCGTTCGTGCTGGACGTGCCCGTGCCGGCCCGCTATCGAGGCGAACGTTCTAATATGTCTATCTGGCGTGTGCTGGTCGAGTTCCCGGCCAAGCTGCTCGCCACCGTGCTGCGCCGTCTGCTGCTGCGCTATTTCCTGTTCGATTTCTCGATGGTATCCGTTTATCTGCTGACCGGCATCCCGTTGATCCTCTTCGGGCTGATCTTCGGCAGCCTCAAGTGGATCCAATATCTCGAGCTGGGTGTTCCCGCCCCCACCGGCACGGTCATCCTGCCCACTCTGGCGCTCATCCTTGGCATCCAGATTCTGCTCTCGGCGATCGAGATCGACATGAACGCCGCCCCAAAAACCCCACGCAGCCGTCCGCTTGTATAGAATTTCCATAAAGTCACAAAGTCACCCCGGCCCGACCGGCAATGCCAGGGCGGGCGATGACACGAAAATAAAAGACTTCGTGTCATCGTGTCCTGGTGCCTTCGTGGTAAAAAAGATAATTCATGAAAAATTCTGAATTCAACGCTTACAAAACCGAATTCCGCGCGATTATCCGCAAGGTGTTGGTCGAATCCGAACAAGGACGGCTAGACGAGGCCGGTTTTCCCGCCTATTCCCACAAAAATCCGCTCATTAACTGGCTGTTCTGGCAGCGCCTGCGGGTGGCAATGGACCACATTGAATCAGGCGCGCCTTACGAAAACGTGCTGGACTTCGGCTGCGGAAGCGGGGTCATGCTGCCTTTTTTATGCGGGGTCGGTGCTCGCGTCACCGCCATGGACATCGACCTGCTCCCGTTCGAGCGCGTCAGCCGCCAGCGGGCCTTTCCCGCCAACCTGCGAGTCCACGATGCGCGCGAAGTGACTTTGGGCGACCTGCCGAAAGCCTCTTTCGACCTGATCGTCGCCACTGATGTGCTTGAGCACGTGGATGACATAGCAGGAACATTGAACGATATGAAAAGCCTGTTAGCACCCGGTGGACAAATGGTCATCTCCGGCCCAACCGAAAACGTTTTATACAAGCTCGGACGGTCGCTGGCAGGTTCCGAATACTCGGGCGATTACCACGAGCGCGGGATCCTTGAAGTGAAGGATTTGCTGGCGGAGCAGATGCAGGTTATCCGGATTGCTACGCTTTATTGGCCGGTGCCGTTGTTCGAGGTCTTCGCAGGGAAGGTTTAATCTTTTTAACCGCCAAGGCACGGGGACACAAGGTCACGAATTTTAAAATTTGTGTCTTCGTGGCTTTAGGTCGTTGTGGTTACCCCGCTTGCTTTTTCTACCGGGAAAAGTATACTATCGTTAAGTGGACACCATCTCCCTGATTTCAGGCACCAGACCAACCAATCCCGGACCGTTAGCGCGCTTCCTGCCCCCACTGGAGGATGGCGTCATTGCTGCCTGGCTGCGAGAAAACGTCCCACCGGGCAGCTGGATTCTGGACCCGTTCGGCTCCGCGCCGCGACTCTCGCTGGAAGCAGCGCGTGCCGGTTACCGCGTGCTGGTGGCAGCCAACAATCCCATCACCCGTTTTATGCTTGAAATGGGGGCGGCCTCCCTGCCCGAAGCGGAATTCAAAGCCGCCATCGCGGACCTGGCCGTCTCGCGTAAGGGCGAGGAAAAGCTCGAGGAGCATTTACAGGCACTTTATTGCACGACTTGCATCTCCTGCACGCAACAAGTCCCTGCTCAGGCATTTTTGTGGCGCAAAGGGGAGCATGCTCCCTACGGGCGAATTTTCGAATGCATGGATTGTAGCGAAAGCGGCGAAAAACCGGCCACACCAGAAGACATCGAACGTGCTGCTGAGATTGCCAAGACCGCCGGGCTGGCCCGCGCGCGCGTGCTGGAAAGGGTCGCACCAGTGGATGACCCGGACCGCGAATATGCCGAGGAAGCTATCCGGCACTACCTGCCGCGCTCACTTTATGCGCTGGCCACGCTCGTCAACCGGCTTGATAGCCTGCAAATCTCGGACGTGCGCCGCCGCGCGCTGACCGCGTTGATGCTCTCCGCCTGTGACCGGGGAAACGCGCTCTGGCCGCATCCCACCGAACGACCGAGGCCAAAGCAGCTTTCCACGCCGCCGCAGTTTCGCGAAGGGAACATCTGGCTGGCGTTGGAAGAAGCAATCCCTGTGTGGGCAGGAACGGGTGAACCTGTGCCCTGCCTGCACTGGTCTGTCAAAGGCGAGAGACTGCCCGAAAGCGGCGGGATCCTGCTCTATGAGGGCCGCATCAAGGGTCTGGCAGAGGTTGTCAAGAACGCGCCCATCCAGGCTGTGGTTGGGGCCATCCCGCGCCCGAACCAGGCCTTCTGGACGCTGTCCGCGCTGTGGGCTGGCTGGCTATGGGGACGGGAAGCCGCCGAGCCGTTCAAGGTGGCGCTGCGCCGCCGCCGCTATGACTGGGGTTGGCAGGCAACCGCTTTGCGCGCGGCTTTACATCACGTCTTTGAGCTGCTGCCGCTGAGCACACCGTTCTTCGGGCTGCTGGGGGAAGCGGAACCCGGGTTTCTATCCGCCACGCTGATGGCAGCCAGCACCGCCGGTTTCGACCTGCGCGGGCTGGCCATGCGGACCGCGCACGACCCGATCCAGTTACTCTGGCAGCGGGGGGAACGCCTGCATCGCGAGAAGGAAGAGGTCAGCCTGGATGCCATGCAAGAGGCCTTGCGCGAGCACCTGCGGGAGCTGGGGGAACCGGCTGCTTATCTCCAGTTACACGCTGCGGGGCTCGCCACGCAGGCCCAGGGTCACGGGTTGATGCGCCCAGAACAGGACTTCGACGAGGCGCTGCGCGAAGCCCAGTCCAAAGTCCAGGAGGCGATCCAGTCTAATGTCCGCCTGGAAAGGCTGGATTCCGAAGAACGAAGTCTGGAGATCGGTTTATGGGATCTAAAAGAGGGCGAAGAACGCGCCGAACCGCTGGCAGACCGGGTGGAACGGTCAGTGGTGACGTTCCTGCAGAAGAATCCGGCCAGCACACTGCTAGAACTGGAACGAGGCATTTACCCCGAATTCCCAGGCTTGCTGACCCCCTCCAAGGCACTGGTAGGAGCTGTGTTGGAATCGTATGGCGTAGAGGAGGCCGGCCGCTGGCGCATGCGTGACGAGGACAGAGCAGCCCTTCGCCGGGTCGAGTTGGAAATGATGGCCAGGTTAATCAAAACGATCGGCGAGCGACTGGAGTATAAAGTAGAACAGCCTGCGCAGAATATCTGTATCTGGAAGGAAAAAAGGAAGGTCGTGCGCGTTTTCTACCTGCTCGCCTCAGCCGTGACCGGACACATCCTGGACGCAAACCGATACCCGGTGGAGAAATGCCTGTTGGTGCTGCCTGGCGGTCGCGCAAGCTTGCTGGCATACAAAGAAACCCGCGATCCCCGTTTGCGTAAACGGCTGGAAGGCTGGAGCATCCTCAAGTTCCGTTTGCTGCGCTCGCTGGCGGACATCCCGGTGTTGAACCGGCAGACCTTCGAAGAGCAACTTATCAGCGACCCTGTGGAGCAAACCCGGGGACAGATGATGATGTTTTGAGGATATCAATCGCTTATAATTTATTCGTCCGCCCGGAGCAGACAGGGTGGAAATGCTTTTCTGTTTCTAAGTGAGTGAGCCTGTACAAAGGAGACCGACATGTCCAAAAAAGCACTCTCTATCATCTTGTTGACAGGAATCGTTCTAACTGCTTGCGGAGGGCAGGCAACGCCGGTTACGGTAATACCAACAGACCCCCCAGCGACCACAGCGGCGCCTCCCACGGAGACGGCCACCCAGGCGGATATCCCTATGGCCGGCGATACACAAGTAGCGGACACATCCACTCCCAATGCCACACCCATTGCAACCATATTCGTGCCCGAGAACCCCGCAGACTGCACCAACCTGGCCTCGTTTGTAAGCGATGTGAACGTTCCCGATAACACCCCCATTACCGCAGGAACAGCCTTTATAAAGACCTGGCGCATCCAGAATACGGGCACATGCATCTGGTGGTCGGGTTATACCCTGGCTCATTATTCTGAAAATGCCATGAGCGCACCAGCCTCAGTGCCGCTGCCGGTCACAAACCCCGGCGAAACGGCTGACGTTTCAGTCGACCTGGTAGCGCCCAGCGTGGCCGGCACGTATCGCGGCAATTTCGTGGTCAAAAACCCGGCCGGGTTGATCATGCAGATCGACGAAGATTCTCGCTTATGGCTGATCATCAACGTAACCACTGCGCCTACTGGCTCTCCCACTGCTCCTGGCAGCACTGCTGTCCAGGGAACCGGCTCTCCTACGGTGACAGGCTCGGATAGCCAACCCGTATCCGGAAGTGCGGCCTGTGCTTTCACAATCGACGCGGCCCGAACCCAGCAGGTGGCTGCTGCGATCAACACCTATCGCTCCCAAAACAGCCTGGTCGCTTACAAAGTCAACGAGCAGCTGGCACAGGCTGCTCAGAGACAGGCCAATGATATGGCTTGTAACAAACTCTTCGTTCATAATGGCTCTGATGGTTCCACACCCCAAACCCGCGTTGCTGATACCGGCTACGTTGCAACAAGGGTAACGGAAAACATCCAGGGCAATTATCCACCCTACAACCCGGACCAGGTTATTACCTGGTGGAAGCTTGACCAGACAGACGTCAACCACAACAGAAATATGATCAGCACCCAGTATACCGAAATCGGTGTTGGCTATTCCTTTTTCGATAACTTCGGCTTTTACGTGGTCGTATTTGCCTCGCCCTAGCTTTGTCATGCAAACTGTCCGGTGCAGGCCTGTGGGGTAGCCCTGCACCGGACAGTGATTCCACAGTACAATCCCGATTATGAAAAAATTTTGGACGATTTTCCTGCTGACCAGCCTGTCCCTGGCTGGTTGCATTTCCGTTTCTCCCTCGACTGGTACCCCTACTGCCCCGCCTCAATTCGTGACCTCCACCCTGCCACCGACTAGAGCGCTGGTCCTGCCCTCGACGGTCACCCCCTCAACCCCGGACGTGGATCTCACCAGAACCGTCACCCTGGCTGTTACATCCCCTCCGGACTGCAAGGTCCAGGCTGTGCTGCTCGAAGATGTGACCATCCCGGATAATTCCCGGGTCGAAGCAGGCGAGGCCTTTACCAAAACCTGGCGCTTCAAAAACACGGGCACCTGCCATTGGGATAACTACACCATCAATTTCCTGACCGGCGACCGGATGGGCGCGCCTGATTCCGCCCCTATCCCGGATACTCTGGCCGGCTCTGAAGCGGATGTTTCGCTGGAGTTAACGGCTCCCACAACGGATGGCTCCTACTCCGGCTATTTCACCCTGAAGGACGCCGAGGGCGAATCGATCGACGTCGGGGCAGAAAAGACCTTCTGGCTCAAGATCGTTGTCGGGAACCCTGCCACGCCGCCGGTCTCCATGCCCCGAGGGACATCCAGCAGTGGAACATCCGGTAGTACAAGCGGGGGAACGAAGGCGAATTGCAGTTTCAGCGAAAACGGAGGCTATGTCAGCCAGATCGGGGCGTTGATCAACAGCGAGCGCCAGGCAAACGGCCTTCCCGCGCTGGCGGTAAACTCTCTCCTGGCAAGCGCTGCGCAAAAACATGCCGCCGATATGGCCTGCAATAGCATGCTCAGCCACACTGGCTCAGACGGGTCGTACGTCAATTCGCGCATT
>JAABUE010000131.1 GCA_011389535.1 Anaerolineales bacterium | reverse complement strand
TCAACAACCTTACCTCCGCCAAGCGGGAAACGACCGCGGAACTGCTCAATGAGCTCAAACAAAAGCTGGCGCAAGTCGACGAACCATACGCGTAAAAACATGCTGCCCAGGAGGTAGACATTTCATTTCCCCAGCCCGTCAGAAAAGTGGCGGGGGTTTGATTCGAGTACACGCACAGTGCGTTATAATCCTTCAGTTCTATGAAAATTCTTACCGTACTCACCTACTACCGCCCGCATACCTCCGGGCTGACCATCTATGCGGAGCGCCTGGCACGTGCGTTTGTCAAACGCGGACACGAAGTGACTGTAATGACCACCCAGTACGACAACTCCCTGTCACGCAAGGAGACCATGGATGGCGTCAGGGTCATCCGCGTGCCGGTGGCATTCCGTCTCAGCAAAGGCGTCATTGCGCCTACGTTCGGCCTGGTTGCTACGAAGCTGGTATGGCAGCACGATGTCGTCCAGATGCACCTGCCGCAGTTCGACGCGCCCGGTGTGGCCTTGCGTGGTCGCCTGTTCGGCAAGCCGGCCGTGCTGACCTATCATTGCGACTTGCAGCTTCCGACTGGCTTATTCAACCGCTTTGTCAATCTGGTTGTTGATTTCCAGAACAACATGGCCGGAGTGTTAGCCGACCACATTGTGACATACACCCGGGACTATGCCGACCATTCTCCTTATCTTTCCCGCTACGCTTCAAAACTGACCCCTATCCTGCCACCGGTGGAATTACCCGATCCGGCCCCGGGCTCTGTCCAGGCCTTCGCAGACGAGCACCTCGTCGATGGGCGACGCCCGGTTATCGGCATGGCAGCCCGATTTGCATCTGAAAAAGGCGTGGAGGTGCTTCTGGACGCCATGCCCGTCATTCTCGCGAAATACTCCGAGGCGCAGGTACTGTTCGCCGGGCAATTTGAAGATGTGATGGGCGAGGGCGCCTACGCTGCACGCCTGATGCCGCGCATCCGCAAATACGAAGCGGACGGGCACTGGAGGTTCCTGGGAATCCTCAACCCGCAGCAGATGGCCGCCTTTTACCCCAACCTGGACGTGATCACCGTCCCCTCTTTGAATTCGACCGAGGCTTTTGGCCTGGTGCAGATCGAAGCGATGATGAACGGCGTACCCAGCGTGCCGTCCGCGCTGCCGGGTGTGCGCCAGCCCGTATTGATGCACGGCATGGGCTGTGTCGCTAAAATCGGCGACTCGGCCAGTTTAGCGGGAGCAATTCTGGAGGTTCTGGATGAAGCGGAAAAATTCAAAGGGAATCCTGCTGAAATCGCGCGTCAATACGACCCGGATACCGTCGCGGCAAAATATGAAAGGTTGTTTGAAAAACTGATGGAGAAAAAACGTTAAGGGATAACCTTGAATCCTTCTTCGCGGAAATGGCCGTCAAACGTGAAAGCGGTTTCTATTCCCAGGCGGCGCATAGTCTGAAAGGCTGTGCAGTCCACAAAGGAGAGCTGACGACGGTTAATAGAGAGTAGGTTTTCCAGTGCTTGCACGTGTTGCACTTCGTCAATCCAACCTATATGAACATGTTCAAGAATATTTTCGCTTAATTCTTGAACAGCTTGCAGACCAAGCCTTTTTTGGGTAATAGCAATACTTTCTAACACGACATAATTATTTGTTACACATTCTTGCCCTTCATCGAGCAATGTAATCCATTTTTTTGTTGCTCTCTCATGATAGATATCATTCATTTCAAGGAGTGCAAGAAAAGCAGATGTGTCTATGAGTATCATTCTTCAGCTGCCTCTACAAAGTAGTCATCGTGGTTGATAGAAAGATCAGTTTTGCCTTCGATGTCGCGAAATTGAATTTCTCCCGCCTTGATCTTCCGGACAAATTCCAGAGCACGAAGTCGTTTTTCCTCGCGCGTAGTTTCTTTCGTAGCCGAAGTTACATATTGCTCCACGCTTTCGCGCACCAGGCTGGCGACGGATGTCTTGCGCGCTTTGGCGAGTTCTTTCAATGCTTTTAGTTGTTCTTCGGTCAGTTGAACCATCGTGCGGATCATAAGAACCTCGATTCTGCTATCACTTTTTGAAAAAGTGCTATCATTATATCATGCCTGAAAAAGATTTTCTCTTCCTCCACCTTGGGGATTTGCCCTACTTCCGTGCCCTCATTCGCGGCGTGGAAGCGACCTATTACCAGGACCTTGATCTGCCCGCGCCGGTTTATGATGTAGGCTGCGGCGACGGTCATTTTGCATCCCTGACCTTCGCCCGTAAAATCGACGTGGGGCTCGACCCCTGGCATGGACCGATCCACCAGGCGAAAAAATATGGCGCATATCGCGGACTGGTCGAAGCGGATGGCGCGATGTCGCCTTTTCCGGATGATCACTTTGCCAGCGCATTCAGCAACTCGGTGCTGGAACACATCCCGCACATCGAGGCTGTGCTGGCTGAAACCGCGCGTGTGCTCCAGCCGGGGGCGCCGTTTTATTTTAGTGTTCCCAACCCGCGCTATCTCTCGGAGCTCGCGATTTCGCGCCTGTTTGGGAGCCGGTACACAGAGTGGTTCCGGCGGATCTCGCGCGTCGAGCACGCGGACTGGCCCGAGGTCTGGGCAGGACGCCTGGAGCAGGCCGGTTTTGAGCTGGTCCGTCATTGGAACTATTTCTCCCCGTCCGCGATGCGCGTGTTAGAATGGGGACATTATTTCGGCGTGCCCTCGGTGGCTGCACGTTTGCTGACAGGGAAATGGATTATCAGTCCCGAGCGTTGGAATTTATGGCTGACGGAGCGGTTCGTGAGGAAATACGCTTCACCCGAGCCGGTGGAAAATGGTACGTTTACGTTTTATATTGCCAGGAAAAAAATTAACGAATAAAGTCGTAAATACCAAGAAATTATTGTATGTCATTCGACGAAAAGTATTTTTCCTCTCACACCTACGAAAACATTTCTTTTGCCCGCTACAGCCAGTATTGGTGGTCTAACCGCTTCTACGCCATATTGGTGCGCCGCTACGGGGTGCGCGGCGGACGCCTGCTGGAGATAGGTTCCGGGCTGGGACATCTGGTCGGCCAGCTCGAAGATTCGTTCAAGACCTATGGCATGGACTTGAATCACTGGGCTGTCAAAGAATCAAAATCTGTGATCGAGAAAACCACTTTGCAAACCGCCAGCGCGCAGGAAATCCCGTTTGCAGGCGGCGTATTCGATGTAGTCATCATCAAGCACATCGTCGAGCATCTCCCTGACCCTGAAAAGGCAGTCGCCGAGCTTGGCCGGGTGACCGCTCCCGGCGGAGTTCTCATCCTGGCAACCCCAAATCTAGACTCCCTGCTCAAACCCTGGAAGGGCGAGAAATGGATCGGTTACCAGGACCCGACTCACATCTCGCTCAAGCCCCCCTCCGTCTGGATCGATTGGATCGTACGGTCCGGCTTTTCCCTGAAACGCGTCTTCGCGGACGGGTTTTGGGATGTGCCGTATGTTCCGGTTCTGCCGAGGCAGATCCAAAAACTGCTGTTCGGCTCGCTGGGCGGCTTCCAGGCCATCACCGGTGTGGTGTTCCTGCCGGTGCGCTGGGGGGAGAGTATGATCGTGATCGCGCGGAAACATTGATTAGTTTTCAGTGATCGGTATACAGTGATGAACAACAACTCCGAACTCCAAACTCCTGATTTCCAATCAGAGGAACCGACGGTTCTTGATCTTTTCAAGTCTATTTTCAAGAACTGGAAGTCATTTTTTAATTTCCTGGCCTCCACATTCGATACAGCGCGGAGAGAGCAGATCAACCGGTCCCTGGCCGAAGAGCGGGAAGTGATCGTTGAGCCGCTGCCTGAACCAGTAGCGGTCCCTCTTCGACCTGGCACGGCGTTTTCCTGGCGGGTTTTGGTCGGCCTGTCGCTGGCCTTGCTGGCGCAATATATGCTCGAACCGCCCGGATATGTGGTTGCACTCGGC
The DNA here is from genome assembly GCA_011389535.1 of Anaerolineales bacterium. Lineage (GTDB taxonomy): Bacteria > Chloroflexota > Anaerolineae > Anaerolineales > Villigracilaceae > JAABUE01. The sequence goes on along the minus strand of JAABUE010000131.1, from coordinate 2,832 downwards.
TCTTTCCAGATGGAAAAAAGTGGACAGAATGCGCCCATCGCTCTGGGAATATATGCGCTGGCCTTTGGCTTGATCATCTGGAGCACCGTCCGGCGTGAAATAGGCTTGCCCGGCTTGTCCCCCGAGCATAACCGCCTCGACCCGGAGACGGTCCGGGTGGTCCCGTTGATCGTTTCGGCGCTATTGGCTTTCGGAGCTTATGCCAGTTTTGGCGGCAACCTTTTCCATTGGCTCAACGTGACTCTCTGGCTGCTCGCCATTGTTTTCTTCGTTTATGCCCTGTGGCTGCCTTATCGCCGTATGCGCATGGAAAGGACTCCGCAAGAACGCCGCCGGCTCATCCTATGGGGCCTGCTGCTGGTTTACGTGGCTGCGGTGGTGATCTTCTTCCGCGTATATCAGGTAGATACTGTTCCGCCCGAGCCATTCAGCGACCATGCCGAGAAAATCCTGGATGTATACGGTGTTTCGCAAGGAGAGACACGCATCTTTTTCCCACGCAACACCGGGCGCGAAGCGATCCAGATGTACTGGACGCTGTTGGTGAGTTGGATTTTCGGCACCGGGCTCTCGTTCCTGAGCCTGAAGATCGGCACCGTGCTGCTTGGCCTGTTGACCCTGCCTTACATCTATCTGCTCGGCAAAGAGTTCGGCGGGATGCGGGTGGGGTTGTTCGCGTTGTTCTTCGCGGGCATTGGTTACTGGCCGAACGTGATCAGCCGGGTGGGATTACGTTTCCCGCTCTACCCGTTGTTCGTGGCGCCAACTCTTTATTACTTGATCCGCGGCCTGCGCACGCGTAATCGCAACGACTTCATCCTCTCCGGCCTGTTTTTAGGACTCGGCCTGCACGGCTACAGCCCCATTCGGATCATGCCTATCGTGGTGGTGATCGCGATCGGATTGTTTGTGCTCCACAATTTCAGATTCAGGGAATTGCGGCGGGATGCCGTTCTGTGGCTGGTCGTTCTTGGTCTGGCTGCGCTGGTCGTATTTATTCCCTTGCTGCGCTATACGTTTGACAATCCCGACGAATTTTCCTATCGCGCGCTCTCGCGCCTGGGGAGCGCCGAGACCCCGCTGCCCGAACCTGCGCTGCAGATCTTCTTCTCGAATTTGTGGAACGGCTTACGCATGTTCAACTGGGACGATGGCGATATCTGGGTCCATTCCGTCACCCAGCGGCCGGCGCTGGGGATCGTCTCGGGGGCGCTCTTTTTGATCGGAATCGTTTTACTGCTCGTACGCTACATCCGTGAGCGCCACTGGCTGGACCTGTTCCTGCTCCTGTCCATCCCGCTTCTGGCGCTGCCTTCGATCCTGTCCCTGGCCTATCCCGGGGAGAACCCGGCCTTGAACCGCGCCGGGGGCGCGTACGTAACGGCCTTTGTGATTGTTGCATTGGCGTTAGACGCTATCGTTTCGTCCCTGCTGGTTGCAACGAAAGCAGGTAGAGAGAGCGGAAAGCTGCGTGCGGGATTCGCCTGGGGGCTGGTTATCGTCTTGATGCTCTGGTCCGGAGTCCAGAATTATGACCTGATCTTCCGCCAATATTACGAATCGTACCGGAACGGCTCCTGGAACACATCACAGATGGGCGCCGTCATTAAAGGGTTCGAAGAAACGTATGGAACCACAGAGACCGTCTGGATCGTGCCTTTCCCCCACTGGGTGGACACGCGCCTGCCGGGTGTATGGGCGGGCATCCCGAACCGAGACTTCGCCCGGTGGCGCGAAAATTTGTCGGAAACGGTACAATTGCCGGGTCCCAAGCTGTTTCTGGTAAAGGCCCACCAGCAGCTTCCGGAAGCCAATGACAGTGAAACGCTGGATACGCTCTGGGAGTTATACCCGCAAGGAAATCTTGAACTGTATGACGCGGATGTAAGCGGACAGGATTTCTGGATGTTTTCAGTGCATGTTCAGTAGATCGTTTTAGAATGAGAGAAAAATTTCCCTGGATTTACGATGTACTCCTAATCGCCGTGCTGGCCGCGGCGGCGTTTTTGCGTCTCAGCGGCGCGGGTTGGGGCGAATTGCAGCACCAGCACCCGGATGAAGGCTTCCTGATCAGCGTGGTCGGCAACCTGCGCGCGCACGAGTGCATCGATCCCGCTATCCCAATCGAGGCCTGCCCGCCGGAGCAGCAACGCTGGATGGGCATCGGCGATTATTTCAATACAGCCCAATCCACGCTCAACCCGCACAACCGCGGCTTTTCCTTCTTTGTCTATGGCACGCTGCCTTTACTGGTTGTCCGCTATATCGCCGAGATCACCGGACAGACTGATTTCGGTTCCCTGAAGCTCATGGCGCGCCAGTTCTCAGCGCTGGCCGACCTGGGTACGATTTTCCTGTTGTACCTGATCGTGGCCAGGTTATACAACCGGCGTACGGCTTTGCTGGCAGCCGCATTTTCAGCATTTGCCGTGATGCAGATCCAGCAGTCGCACTTCTTTACCACGGACTTGTTCGTCAATTTATTCGCGTTTCTGGCGATCTACTTTGCGGTGGGGATCATTGTCCACAAAGGTCACGAAGAAGTGCAAAAGGAAGAAGCTCATATACAGGATGCGGTCCAGCAAGAATCGGAAACCGAAATTAATGAACCGGGAATTGATAATCAGGATTTGGAAACAGATCAGGAAGAATCCCAAATCTACAATCCTTCGACAGGCTCAGGACAGCGTCTTCAATCTCCATTAACTATTTCTCTATCAACCCTTATCCGCGATCCTTTCTTCTGGCTCAGTATTGCCTTCGGTTTCGCCTTTGGCCTGGCCATGGCCTCCAAGGTCAACATTTTCCCGCTGGCCTTGCTGTTGCCGGGTG
>JAABUE010000013.1 GCA_011389535.1 Anaerolineales bacterium | reverse complement strand
AAAGCCATGCGGGTCAGAAATTGGGCTGCTGAAGGTGTCGTTCTACTGACACCAGCAACCAGATGGAAAAACGGCCGCTATGCTCGAGCCTACCATCGTTTTATCGCCAAAACTCCTTGCAGGAACTGGCTAACCTGCCGAAAAACCGCGATCGAACCCATCTTCGATTTGTTTGCTAAGGTGCTGGGTACTGCCAATAACCATAAACAGCTTCCGCTGCAACACTTGGCGAACGTGCGCTCTTTCCTTTGCCTGGGCGTTTTGGCCGTGCAAATCGCTATGATCGTCAATAACGCCTTCGGTTTACCGCTTAGACAGATTTCAAACCTATTGACTGCCTTTTCTTGAAAACATTATGCACACTGCTCATATAAATACGAGGGATCAAAGCCTAGGTTGCACTTTCTGAACGCATCCAGATCAGGGTCCGGGAAACAGTAAAACCGGCTGCCTGAAGGGCATCTTCCTGCAAACCGGCAGGGTGGTCGAGCGTCAGGCTTTGCCGGTAGCCCAGGTCTCGATGCGCGTTTAGAAACAGGGTAGTAATCGAATCTGGATCGGCGCCGGGATCACAGGCCAGCCACAAGGGCATAGTGTGAATAGTTGGTATCCAGGCAAGTACACCTTGCAACTTTCCATTTTTCTGTACAGCCCATTGTTGAATGTCGAATTCGATAAAGAGGCGGTATAAGGAGTTCCACATACCGGGTTTGAGACTGTTCCAACTGGGGGAGCGGTACCAGCTTAATTCTTCCGGATGCAACCGTTCAAGCCAGGCAAGCTGTTGCGGCCAAAAATGGGAGTGCCGCCTGGTAACGGTTGGCAGGCCGCGAGCGTGGTCTGAACGAGTGCGTGGGGGAGTGAGAGATTTGCTCATGCGCCAGGTTATCCGTCGCGCGCGTTCTACGAATCCCAGTTCTGAGTACATTTGAACCGCGCCGGGATTATCCGCACGGACGTGCAGCCAGAGTTGGTCGGCGCCGCGTTGGCGGGCCTGCCTCATGACTTGTTCTGTCAAAAAACGGGCGATGCCCTTACGGCGGTGGTCCGGGTGTGTGGCGACGTTGGCGATCAAGAAAATACGTTTGCCTTTGTGGCGAAATGGTACCAGACTGGCGTTGCCGACGATGCGCCCATCCTGTTCCCAGACAAAACCGGAGAGCGGCAAAGAGGCGGTTTCAATCGCAGCGCTGGCCCAACGCATGAAGGACACATCCCGGCTGGCGCGTCGCATCTGCCGGATGTAGGAGCGGCCTTCGCTGTCCATATTGGTGTCAAAACACAGTTCGATCAGGTCGGCCACGCGCGGCAGATCTCGCAGAACATTGAGCGGGCGTACGTATCTGCTGGCAGACGAACTAGCCGGGAGCGGGACGGATGTCATGAGGCTATTATAGTCTTATGTGGAAGGTTGCGGGTAGAATAAGGACAATCCCCAAAAATGGTGATCAATGAGCCTGCCTGAACCCGTCCAGCCTTCCTTACGATCAATGATCCGGCATATTGTGCGCAAAGCCGTCAAACCGGTAACCCTGGAGCGACGCGCCGAAGTACAGGTGCAGTTGCGAGATTCCTGCACTCCCGATTTCGCCTTTTTCCTGCTGGTATTGCTCTCTGCCGTGATCGCCACCCTGGGGCTTTTGACCAACTCAGCCGCGGTGATCATTGGGGCCATGCTGGTTGCTCCGCTCATGTCGCCCATCATTGGGATCGGGCTGGCCTCCTTGATCGGTGACGCGCGCCTGTTCAGCGACTCGAGCGTGGCCCTGGCGCGTGGCGCGCTCCTGGCGATCCTGATGGCCGCTTTACTGGCCTGGGGCAATCGCTATCTCCCGTTCGTCACCCTGCAGGAACTGCCTGCGGAAGTGCTTTCACGCACCCATCCCAGCCCAATTGACCTGACCATCGCCTTGGCGGGCGGCCTGGCGGCTGCCTTTGCGCTGGCGATGCCATCCATTTCGGCAGCGCTGCCCGGGGTTGCCATCGCGACTGCTTTGATGCCGCCGTTGTGTACGGTGGGGATCGGGATCGCCATGGGCCGCTGGGATGTGGCCGGCGGCGCGCTGCTGCTGTTCCTGACCAACGCGGTCACCATAGCGTTCTCAGGGATGCTGGTGTTTTTCGCGCTGGGATTTGCCCCCAAACGCGTCGCCGGGAAACGGGCCACGCGCGCGCTGGCTGTTTCGGCTGTTTTTACGCTCATGTTGCTGGTACCGCTCTCCATTCTCAGCGCGCGCTTCTTTCGCAACGCAACCGAAAACCGCCAGATCAATATCGTCGTCCAGGAAGAAGTCGCTCATTTTGAGGCTGAGCTGACAGATCTTAACCCGATCCAGGAAGGCGAAACGCTCCACCTGACGGCCACATTACGTGTTTCAAGGCAGCTTCGCTACGAAGATGTGGTCGAACTACAACAAAACATAGCGCTGAGACTGCAACGACCGGTATCCATTGTGGTGAACCAGGTCGTCGCGGCGCGGCTCGACCCGCTCATCCCGCCCACGCTCACCGTCACGCCCACGGCTGCTACCTTTACACCGACAACCACTTCTACCCCAACCGCAACCGTCACTTACACCCCCAGCCCTACCAGTGTCCCGCCTACCGCAACAGCGACTCCCCAACTGGCGCAGATCCCGCGTAACAGCAACAACGGGAGAACGCTGGACCTGGTCCAAGAACCCGGCGGCCCGGTGGTCGGACAAATCCGCCCTGGCGACTTCGTGACCGTTTTATACGGATCAAAAGTGTATGAAGGCCTGGTCTGGTGGGAAATAATGGACGCTGAAGGCCGCATCGGCTGGCTTCCGCAGATCCAGCTGGCGGTGGTCACGTACACGCCAACTGCGACAACCTCACCGGGACCCTAGAATCTAACGAAAATCTTATGTCACTTATGCAAATCGCATATCCGGTTTTGTTATAATCACACTGTCACGAAACCTGACAGTTCTCAACGAGAAATCGCTGGAGGACCAGCTTCGTTTAAACAGATGCCCGGATTAGGATAAGAATAGTAAGGTTGTGACTGTCGGTTTTGATTGTTGAAAGGATTAACGCTAATGATGCGATTTGACCGTTTTACTGAGAGAGCACAAGAGGCCGCTCAACGCGCAGCGGAGATCATCCAGCGCTACGGCCATAACCAGATCGATACCGAGCACATCCTGCTGGCGCTGATCGAGCAGCCAGGCGGTGTGATTCCCCAAATTTTGGAAAAACTGAATGTCAGCGCAGCGGCTCTGACGGAGCGCCTGGATTCCACCTTGCGCGCCAGCCCCAAAGCCAATATCTTTGGCGGTGGCGCTGGGCAGATCTTTATCACGCCGCGCGTGAAGCGGATCATTGACCTGGCCAACGAAGAAGCCAACCGCCTGAAAGACGAATATATTTCCACCGAGCACATTTTCCTGGCCATCCTGACCGAGCGCAACACACCTGCAGCCCGCATCTTAGAGTCTGCCGGTCTCACGCGCGACCGTGTCTACGAGGCCATCCAGGACCTGCGCGGTGGTCAGCGCGTGACCGATCCGCAGGCCGAAGCGCGCTACCGCACCCTGGAAAAGTACTCCCGCGACCTGACCCAGATGGCGCGCGAGGGCAAACTCGATCCGGTCATTGGCCGCGATAACGAGATCTTACGCCTCATCCAGATTTTGTCACGCCGCACCAAGAACAATCCGGTGTTAATCGGCGAAGCGGGTGTAGGCAAGACCGCCATCGTCGAGGGACTGGCGCAGAAGATCGCCAACAACGACGTTCCCGAGATCCTGGCGGGCAAGAAAGTTGTTGCGCTCGACCTGGGCAGCATGATCGCCGGGTCACGCTTCCGCGGCGAGTTCGAGGAGCGCCTGAAATCTTCCATCGAGGAAGTGCAGCGCGCGCAGGGCGAGATCATCCTGATGATCGACGAACTGCATACCGTCGTTGGAGCGGGAGCAGCCCAGGGCGCGATGGATGCGTCCAACATGCTGAAGCCGGCCCTGGCGCGCGGCGAACTGCAATGCATCGGCGCGACCACGCTGGACGAGTTCCATAAACACATCGAGAAAGATGCTGCTCTGGAGCGTCGCTTTGCGCCCATTTATGTGGAGGAACCGAGCGTAGAAGATACCATCCTGATGCTGCAAGGCCTGCGCGACCGTTATGAGGCCCATCACAAAGTCCATTTTGCGGATGAGGCTCTGGTAGCTGCTGCCCGGCTGGCGGACCGCTACGTCACAGACCGGCACCTGCCTGACAAGGCTATCGACCTGATGGACGAGGCCGCCGCCAAACTGCGCGTGGCTCTTTATTCCCTGCCGGACGATCTTAAGGTAATGAAAAACGAGATCGAGAAACTGCACGCCGAAGAAGAGCAGGCCGGCCTGGAGCGTGATTACGAACGCGCCGCCCAGAAGAAAGCCGAACGCCTGCGCATCGAGCAGGAATTCACTGCGCAGCGCGAAAGCTGGGAAACAGACCACAAGCTCGACGAAGTAGTGGATGTGGACGATATCGCCGAAGTTGTCAACCAATGGACCGGCATCCCGCTCACCCAGATGATGGAGAGCGAGACCGAGAAACTGCTCCAAATGGAAGAACGCCTGCACGAGCGCATTATCGGCCAGGAGGCGGCTATCCATGCAATTTCGGATGCCATCCGCCGCGCGCGATCGGGGTTGAAAGACCCGGCTCGCCCGATAGGTTCGTTCATCTTCATCGGCCCGTCTGGCGTAGGCAAGACCGAGCTGGCAAAAGCGCTGGCCTGGTTCATGTTCGATGATGAGGATGCCCTCGTCAGGATCGACATGTCCGAATACCGGGAGCAGCATACTGTGTCCCGCCTGTTCGGCGCGCCGCCAGGATACGTCGGCTACGAGGAAGGCGGTCAATTGACCGAAGCCGTCCGCCGCCGGCCGTACCGGGTCCTGCTGTTCGACGAGATCGAGAAGGCCCATCCCGAAGTCTGGAATGCGCTGCTGCAAATTCTGGACGATGGCCGCATGACCGATGGCCAGGGCAACGTGGTCGATTTCCGAAACACGGTTCTGATCATGACCTCCAACCTGGGCACCGAATATGTAAGAAAAGGCGGCACCCTGGGCTTCCTCCAACAAAAAGCCACGGACGAGGAACGCGAGTCGCACGATAAGATCGATAAAGCGCTCAAGGGCGCATTCCGGCCCGAGTTCCTCAACCGCATCGATGAGATCATCATGTTCTCCCCGCTCAGCATCGAAGAGATGGAGTACATTGTTGACCTGCAGATGAAAGAAGTGCAGGAGCGCCTGAGTGAGCACGATATCAATGTCGAACTAACCCCGGCTGCAAGGAGCTGGCTGGCCAAGGAAGGATATGATCCGGCCTTTGGTGCGCGACCGCTGCGCAGGGCGATCCAGAAATACATGGAGAGTCCCCTTTCGGTGGAATTGCTGTCCGGCAAGTTCAAGGATGGCGTCATCGTGCATGTGGATGTGGATGAGAAGAAAAACACCTTGGTCTTCACACCAGCCCAGCTGGTATCGAATGCTAAACAGACCATTGAAGCTGAAGCTTAATCTGGCTGATCGAAGTAGAGAGCGGGATAGAAATTATCCCGCTCTTTCCTATTACACTCAAATTCAATCGATCACGCGCTGACCTGTAGAATGCCGGTTTTTGAGGCTGTACTTTATTATTTTGTGAAGCACCGAAATCCCTAATCTGATTTTCAGCGAAATAGAGTAAGATTGGTGGAATTTAAAACGGAGGATTTATGATTGAAGAATATCCCGTCGAAAGACCAAGGAGCAAGACCGGCCTTGTGATTGCTATCGTGCTGATTGTGTTGTGTTGTTGTGTGCTTATCCTGGCGGCTGTGGGTGTCTTCGCATACGATCTTTACCAGCGAAACCCAATCATTTCGGATATACCCTTTGGCTCTCCCACCTCCACTCCGTTAGTGGAAGTGACCCGCCCGCCGGTGGTCAATGTGCCGACCGACACGCTCGAAGAACTCAAAGTTACGATCGTCCCCGAGAACGATCCGCTAGAGTTAGCCTGCCGCCTGAGAGGTGAATGCAATATTCCGGCGACCCTGCCAGCGCCAGCCGGTCCGCGCCAGGAGGGGGAACAGGATACTTTCTGGGTAACCAATGTAAATACGAATGAGAACTTCCAGGTGGACGCTACGCTGCAGTACGTGACACCGCATGTTTACTTCTGGGTAGAAAATGGGGTCAACTATGACCAGGACGAGTTGGTGGAATTGGCCGATGCGTTCGAGGATAAGATGTATCCCACCAACCGGGAATTCTTTGGCAGCGAGTGGAGTCCGGGCATCGACGGCGATGAGCACATCTACATCCTGTACGCGCGCGGGCTGGGCATGTCGATTGCGGGATACTTTTCCTCGGCAGATTCAACCCATCCGTTGGCGCATGAGTATTCCAATGGCCATGAGATGTTCCTGTTCAACGCCGACAACACCGACCTGGGAGACGAATTTACCTATGGTGTGCTGGCGCATGAATTCCAGCACATGATCCACTGGTACCAGGACCGCAACGAGACCTCCTATCTGAACGAGGGCTTCTCTGTGCTTGCAGCCTTCTTGAATGGCTATGATATCGGAGGCTTTGACTGGTTGTATGCCAGTAACCCCGATCTGCAATTAAACGACTGGCCCAACGATCAAAACGCCACTGCGCCGCACTATGGCGCCGGCTTCCTTTACCTGGCTTACTTCCTCGACCGCTTTGGTGATGACGCTACCAAGGCACTGGTCAGGGATCCGGAAAACGGTCTCGATAGCGTAGATAATGTTTTGAGCCAGATCAGCGCTACCGATGAATTGATCGACCAGCCGATCACAGCCGATGCCTTGTTTATGGACTGGGTAGTTACCAATTACCTGCTGGATGATAATGTAGGTGACGGGCGTTATATCTACAACAACTACCCTAACGCACCACAGACTTCCCCCACCGAATCGATCAATGAATGTCCCGCAGGCGCTGCCGGGCGCACGGTCAAACAGTACGGTGTGGACTACATCCAGATCAACTGCTCAGGCGATTACACCCTGCGCTTCGAAGGCTCAACGATAGCCCGCCTGCTGCCCGAGGATGCTTACTCCGGTTCCTATGCCATCTGGTCCAACAAGGGCGATGAATCGGATATGACCCTGACCCGTGAGTTCGATTTTACGGGCGTCAGCGGGCCGATCACCTTCTCCTTCCGCACCTGGTATGACCTGGAAGAAGATTACGACTACCTGTACTTCGAAGTCTCCGAAGATGGAGAGGTATGGGAGATCATCACCACGCCCTCCGGTACGGACGAGGACCCCTCCGGCAACTCGTATGGCTGGGGGTACAACGGTGTGACCAGAGGCTGGATCCAGGAAGAGATCGACCTGTCGGAATACGCCGGGAAGAATATCTTCGTCCGTTTCGAATATGTGACCGATGCGGCTGTCAACGGCGAAGGCATGTTGATCGATGATGTTTCTGTGGAAGCGATCGACTACTTCAGCGATTTTGAAACTGACGATGGCGGCTGGACGAGCGATGGGTTCGTGCGCGTGCAGAACGCGCTTCCCCAGACCTTTCGTCTGGCGCTGATCAAAGAAGGTTCGACCACGACAGTCGAAATGATCGAGGTCGGCGACGACCAGACCGCCGAAATTCCCATTTCCATTGGCGGCGATGTGGACAGTATCACACTGGTGGTGAGCGGTACAACGCGGTTCACCCGGGAAGTGGGAAGCTACACAGTAGAGATACGTTAAAAGTACTTTTTGAAGTTGAAGCATTGAAAGGCAACCTGAACAGGTTGCCTTTTTTGTCAGTACCTTTATGCCTTGTAAGAAGCACTGTTTCATGATAAATATGAGCAATATAGTCTAAGTTATCATATTCCATGAGATCCGCCGCGATTTTCCCGCACGCTAATCGCAGACACACCTCCGCTGCTCTATGCTCATGGGAACATGCTTATAGGAGGTGATTCGCGCCCATTCCTATGAATTTAATAACATAACAGAGAATTAGTCTCTTGCTAAGACAGGCCAAAGGTCGGGTTCCCTATTTCTTTACTTCCATAAGGAGAAAGACAAATGAATCGTAAATTTGTACGCATACTGATCGTTGTAGCGTTGGTTGCAGCCACTTTTGTGTTTGCATCCACTGTGCTAGCCGGCAATGAAGCGTGCGATACGCGTGTTAACAATAACTTTAATAAACTGCTGGAATGTGTGACTGTGGAAGGCGTGCGTGAGCACCAGGCAGCTTTCCAGGCGATTGCGGATGCGAATGGTGGCATCCGCACCTCAGGTACCCCAGGCTATGATCGATCTGTGGACTATGTTGTGGAGCGCATGGAAGCCGCCGGGTATAACGTGACTGTCCAGGAATTCCAGTTCCAGACATTCATATCCCTGGCTCCACCCATTCTTGAACAGGTAGCTCCGCCCCCTGCAGGACCGATCGAAAACACCATCATGTCCTATTCAGGGAGCGGTGACGTGACAGCTTCCGTGACCGCGCTGGCAGCGCCGCCAGCGGACGCAACCCCAGGTTGTGAGGCCGCTGACTTTGCTGGTTTCCCGGCCGGAGATATCGCCCTCATCAGCCGTGGCGCGTGCACCTTCGCTATAAAGGCTACAAATGCCTACAATGCTGGGGCAGCAGGTGTGGTCATTTACAACAATGCCCCCGGTACATTAAATGGTACGCTTGGCAATGCCTTTACGTTGGATATTCCGGTCACTTCTGTGACCCAGGCGATCGGCCAGCAGTTGGCTGCCACGCCGGGTCTTGTTCTGCGCTTGAAAACCGAAACGTTCCGTGGAATTGCCACAACTTCGAATGTTTTTGCCGAATCTGTCGGAGGGAATCCTAATAATGTTGTGATGGCCGGCGCTCATCTCGATTCAGTGAACGAAGGTCCTGGCATCCAGGATAACGGCTCCGGTTCCGCAGCCCTGCTCGAAGTAGCCGAGCAGATGGCCAAGGTAAAACCACGTAACCAGGTACGCTTTGCCTGGTGGGGCGCTGAGGAAGCCAGCCTAGTCGGTTCCACTTACTATGTAAACAATCTGAGCGCAGCCGAGTTGGAGGATATTACCCTGTACCTGAACTTCGACATGATCGGGTCCCCAAATTACGTCTTTTTCATCTACGATGGAGACGACTCTGATGGCGTGGGCGCTGGTCCCGGGCCAGCAGGTTCTGCCCAGATCGAAAAGACCTTTGAAGAGTACTTCACTATGGTTGGCGAACCGTTCAAGGGCACCGACTTCTCCGGACGCTCTGACTATGGGCCATTCATTGCGGTTGGAATCCCATCTGGTGGGCTCTTCACCGGCGCTGAAGGCATTAAGACACCTGAAGAAGTAGCGATCTGGGGTGGCACAGCAGGCATTCAGTATGATCCTTGCTACCATCTGGCCTGCGACACCTATGACAATATCAGTCTTCACGCCCTGGATGTCAACTCTGACGCCGTGGCATATGCTACACTGAAATATGCCATGAATACAGAAGAGATCAATGCCGTGAAAGGCAAGGGAAATTTCCAGCCGTCCCCCGGCAAATCGGAAGTGGAAGCGGCTGCCGAATAAAAACTATCCGGATTAGCGCATCAATCTGAAACCAATGAAGCACCTCGTCTCTTCCGAGATGGGGTGCTTCATTTTCAATGCTGTACAAAAGCAATCGGAATTACTTCTGGAAATACTGCAATGCCGTGCGCAGGCGTTCCTCCACATCCTCAGGCGCATCTTTCGGGATCGACTGGACGGCTGACTGGGCTTCGACCACACTGTAGCCCAGCGCAGTCAATGCGGCCAGCACTTCCGAATCCGCATCGGACATGGCTGCCACGTAAGCCAGCGTATCGACCGGTTTCAAGCGGTCTTTCAAATACAGGCCGATCTTCTGGGCCGTCTTTTTGCCCACGCCCGGGACGCGGCTCAAAAGCTCGGGCTCATCGCCAAAGATCGCGCGCTGGACCGCTTCGATGCTCATCGCGGACAGCACGGAGAGCGATGCCTTGGGACCAACCCCGTCCACACCGAGCAGCAGGTTGAACAGGTCACGCTCGGCCTGGGATTCGAACCCGTACAGGCTCAACTCCGTCTCCCGGACGATGAGATGGGTATAAAGGAAAATTGCTTCACCAACCTTCATCCGTCCGCGCAAGGGTGCAGGGACGAGCACGCGCAGCCCCACGCCGCCAATTTCAATGACGAGGGCGTTGTCTTCGATCTGGGTGATTTCGCCGCGGAGTGTTGCTATCATGGTTCATCTTCCTGCATAGGAGGCATAAGTTTAGCCGCGTCAATAGTCATACCCTCAATGATAACAGCAGCCATCCCTGTTTCAGTGCCCGATTCATGCCACTCGTCTTTTCTCCAAAATACGGCGTGTCCTCCCTTGATCGCAATATTTTCTCCAGACTCGCTCTTAACCCAACCTTCGCCCTCCACAACCAAGAATAATTGTGGAGCCGCTGCCTGGTGATAGCCATTTTTTCCATGCGGGCGGATGTAAACGCTATTGATCACGGCTTCATCATCCAGGTGAACGATCCTTGAGACAATAGCATTCACACTGCCAAATTGCTCAATCTTTTTACCAACTTCGGGACCAAAACAATATATTTTCATCGAAAATCAAAACCTAAAACAAGATTGCGCTCCCCAAGCCGACCACTAGAATCATGACCACCGCAGGAATGATAGACTTCCGCAAAGTCGAAGAGCCGGCAATTATGGCAATGCCGCCCTTTACCAACGTGTTTGACATGGTGGCGAGCACAATGGCCAGGGCTGCCTGATCCATTCCGAGGACCCCTGTTCTGCTCAACTCGGCCATCGATAAGGTAATAGCATCTACATCAGCGAGTCCGGAAATTATGCTGGAGAGATATAGCCCAGTTTCACCGAGATACATCTGCGCAGCGCGCGAGATGAGCAATACCAGCGCATACAGGAGACCGAATTTGATCGCAGACATCAGATCGAAGGGATTCGAAAACTTGACATCGCCTTTTTCAGCAGTACGCTGGACAAAGAAAAGATAGCCACAATAGATTAAACCTACCAGTCCCGCAAGCGTAATCGGAAGCCAGACCTGTCCCAACAAGGCCGGGTTGACCACGCTGACCTCGATCAACACACGGGCGAACATGACTGTCCATGCTAAGGTGATGGCCAGCACAAAAGGCTTCGAGAGATCCGGCTCGCGGTTGCTGCGTTCTGAAAAGCTGAGCGTGACCGCTGTACTGGAAGCCATCCCACCCAGCAGGCCGGTCAGCCCGATCCCCTGCTCCGGGCCGACAATCTTTATGGCGACATACCCCAAAAAACTGATCCCCGAAATAAACACGACCATCAGCCAAATCTTGAAGGGGTTGAGCACATCGAATGGAGGCGGCAGGAAGCTTTCATTCGGCAGGATCGGCAGGACGATCGCGCTGATGACCGCCAGTTGTAAGGCCGCGAGGATATCTTCCCGGGTGAGCGCACGCGCTAACCGGTCAGTTTCCAATTTTATGGAAAGCAAAACTGTTGTGGCGATACCCACCGCAACCGCTAAGGTTAGATAACCCCAGTAACACAGCGCGCCGATTGCAATCGCGATCACGATGGCAACCTCGGTGGTCAGTCCAACATTGCCACTGCGGGAACTCGTGAAATAAGCCATGGTGGTAAATAGACCCAGGACCAAAATAATTCCAAAGAAAGCCAAAGCAGAACTGAGTTGATCTGCAACCATGGCAGCCATAGCCCCGGCCAGGCTGAATAAAGCAAAGGTTCGTTCGCCGGCAATGATCATCTGGTCCCGGCCGCCATGGGCATACTCGCGCTGCAATCCAATCAGGAATCCAATCGCGATGGCAGTTCCAAATCGTAAAAACAGATCAATATTTTCCATCGAGTTTCAATCTCCCTCATTCGTTCGTTAAATGTAATAGACGAGCGCTGTGCAAATGACAGATCGCCACCGCAAGCGCGTCGGCGGCGTCGTCAGGCCGGGGGATATCGTCCAGCGCCAACAGCACGCGCACCATCTCTTGCATCTGGCGTTTACCAGCCGAGCCGTAGCCCGCAACAGCCTGCTTGATCTCGTTGGGGGTGTATTCGTACACTTCCAGCCCGGCCCTGGCCGATGCAAGCAGCATGACGCCGCGCGCCTGACCGACGGCGAGGGCAGTGCTCACGTTGCGCTGGAAAAATAACTTTTCCACGGCAACTGTTTCAGGTTTATGCTCGTGGAGCAGATCCTGCAATTGATCATACAGGGTCAACAGCCGCTCAGCGGCGGGGGTGTTCTTTGGGGTGGTGATCACGCCATATTTAACGGCCAGCAGGCTCCCGTCCGGATCGAGGCGGACGAGTCCGTAGCCGGTCGTTGCAGTCCCCGGGTCAAGGCCTAAGGCAAACATAGTCAAAAAAAATCCGCCAATCTCTGCCAATCATGCGACAATTTTAGCGCAGATTAGCGAAGAATAGCGGATCATGCAGGTTGGTAAGATACTATTCGGCTTCGAGCGCCGCCATGGCATCTTCCGACATCTTCAGGTTCGAGTAGACGATCTGGACGTCGTCCATTTCTTCGAGGCTTTCGATCACCCTGATCACCTGCAAAGTGTCGTTTATATCCAGTTCCACTTCCTGTTTAGGAACCATGCGCAACCCGGCATCTTCCGGGTTGACTTTGGCCTTGTGCAACAAGTTCGCAGTTGCTTTAAAGGATTCTACGGGGCCGGTGATCTCGATCATACCCTCCTCTTCGGTCACATCGTCGGCGCCGGCTTCGATGGCCAACTCGAAAGCCTTGTCATAGTTCAACTCTCTAGAGTGGAAGGCAAAATAAGCCTTGCGCTCGAATTGCCAGGAAACCGATCCCACCTCGGCCATGCTGCCGCCGCTCCTGGAAAGCGCGTGCCTGATCTCCGAGACCGAGCGGTTACGGTTATCGGTGACGGTTTCGATCATCATGGCCACGCCTTTCGGGCCATAGCCTTCGTACATGATCTCTTCATAGGCCGTGCCGTCTTTATCATCGCCAGAGCCACGTTTAATGGCGCGTTCGATGTTGTCTTTCGGCATATTTTCGGCGCGGGCTTTATCGACGGCCAGGCGCAGGCGGAAATTGGAATCCGGGTCGCCGCCGCCTTCGCGGGCAGCTACAGCGATCTCGCGCGCGAGACGGGTAAAAATAGCGCCGCGTTTGGCATCTGCCGCGCCCTTTTTGCGTTTGATGGTGGACCATTTTGAATGTCCAGACATACGAGCACTCCTTCAAAGAACCCGCCCGAAATGAAGGCGGGATGCTATTTTTGCAAGGCAAAATTATACCATGCCCCTTCCCCAACCCTTCTTATAAACTTCGGTTCGCAAAGCTACCCATGAAAGAGGCCGGATTTGGGATACGAGCGTGCGTACGCACGCTCGTATCCCAAATCCGGGTATCTACCATAAAGCTTCCCAAAGGGACGAACATATTCGGCAGCGCAACTGCCGGATATCAAAGGAATTAAACAAAAAAGCCGACGCCCATCGTTTTCGGCCCGCCATGGACCACAATGGCCGGAGGCAGCTCGTAGATGGGGATTTCGGTCACCGAGACATGTTCTTTCAACGTGGCGACAAACGCCTGCGCTTCAGACTCCGCCTCAACCTGCAGCACGCTTAAATAGGACTCCCCGGTCCTGGGACATTCTTCCGCGACCACTTCGGCCAGGCGCGCCATGGCACGCTTCTTGGTACGCTGCTGCTCGAACGGCTCCACCTGTCCATCGCGGATGGTCAGGATCGGTTTGATCTCCAGCAGTTCAGCCAGCAACTTCTTCGCTCCGCCAATGCGTCCGCCCTTGGCCAGGTATTCGAGCGTATCGACCACGAAGAAGATCCGCCCGCGCGGGATCATCGCGCGAATTTTTGCTTCGATCTCATCGGCAGACTTACCTGCTTTCGCCATATCATCAGCAACCAATATCATGGAGCCCAGGTTGCATGAGACGGTCAGCGAGTCGATCACGCGCACATCCAGGCCGGGGAATTCTTGCGCGGCGACTTCCGCAGAGCGCACCGTCCCGCTGACTTTGGCCGAGGGCGCAATCACGATCACACTCTCGCCTTTATCCAGCGCCGCTTTGTAGATCGGGTAATAAAGCGGCGGCTCCGGGGCAGCGGTTTTTGGCAGCGCTGGTGAAGCTTTGAGCTTTTGTAAAAAAGTAGCGGTGTCGAGTTCCCGGTCATCGTGGTAAGCATCTTCCCCAAAGATGACGACTTGCGGAACAGTCGGGATGCCGCGTTGGGCAAGCAAATCACGCGGCAAACTGCAGGTGGTATCAGCAACGATGATGGTCATAGAGTCTCCAACGAGAGTATAGGTTATTCAATCCCTAACAACATTTTTCCACTGGTAATTTCCTGGTCATAATATTCTTCCAGCGCCGGGTTCGTGCCGCGCAGGCCGGCAACGACTTTCTCTGTCCACAGAAGATATTCCTGGCGGCGCTCCATGGACCAGTCCTTCGGTGGTGTGGTGACCAGATTGCGCACATTGCAGGATTTATCAGCCAGTTTGATCAATTTGGCGCCATGGGATTTATGCGGGGCGGTCTCGATCTGCAGGCGTTTGCGTTCCGCTTTGGGCAGGCTTTTATCATCGGTCACTTCCATAACGAGTGCCATGACTACCTCCCCAAACACTTCTCTAATATCCTCGGAGCGCGTCTCCGTGTCCTCGATCGTGTCGTGCAAGATGGCAGCCAGCAGGATGTCATTATCGCGCACGCCGCCAACTTCCCATAACAACTGCACGACCTCGATCGGATGGTTAATATATGGAGATTGGGCATTATCTTTACGGCGCTGATTTCGGTGTTTGTCCGCCGAAAAACGCAATGCCTTCAGCAAGAGACCGGTATTTTCAGCAAAATCCATTCAAACTCCCTTTAATAAAAACTGTTGCATCTTACTATCAGCAGTTGCACTGCTGGACAATTGGAGGACGGTGTGTCGCGTTACAAGGCTCGCACATAGGTGCGGTGTACTTTATAAAAGTCGATACCGAAGTTTTCCATATCGCGCCGCATGTTCTCGTTTTCCACGCCGATCTGGATCACTTCGGCGTGCCTGAACTGGCCAGTCTCCACTACGGACTTGAACAGCTCGCTGTACAAAATGGCCGTCCCGCCGGAACCACGGTATTCGGGCAGCAGGCCTGCGCCGTTGATGTTCAACCAGTCGGTGCGCTTGAACTCGCGCAGCAGCGTGATCCAACCGAAAGGAAGAATGCGGCCTTTGGTTTTCTGCAGCGCGGCGGAGATATCCGGATAGGCCATCAGGAAACCGACCGGTTCATCGCCTTTGTATACGATCTTGAGCAGACGCGGGTCGGCGAACCAGAGCAGTTGGTTTGCCATTACTTTGACTTCGGCATCGGTCAGGGGCGCATTCCCGGCAGTGCCGCGCAAGGCGCTATTGTACAGTTTTTTTAGCTTTGGGACAAATGTTCGCAGGTCCTTGCGGGTGCGGAAGCGCGTAATCCGCAAGCCACGCCGTCTGGCAATGCGCTCGGCTAATTCATGGATCCGTGCCGGGAACTGGATGCCCGCGTCCAGGTAGCCGGAGACGGCATCCAGTTCGGGCTCGAATCCAGTTGTTTCGATCAGTTCGGGATAATAAGGAGGATTGTATGGCAAACCGAAGGCGGGGCGGTGCTGGAAGCCTTTCACCAGCAGTCCGAAACCGTCCAGCGCGGTAAAGCCTTTGGGACCGAAGATCTTCGTCAAGCCGCGGGCACGGGTCCAGTCACAGGCGGCGTCGAACAGGGAGTTGGCAGCTTGCTGGCTGTTTTCGCATTCGAATAAATAGAAAAAAGCGGTCGCCTCGTTGTTGTACTGGTTGTAGAGGCGGTTGTCGATTGCGACGATACGCCCTACCGCGCGCGTTCCTTCGTAAGCGAGAAAGAACCCGGCCCGGGAATGCCGGTAAAACGGATACCGTTTCGGGTCCAGCCGGAGGCGGTCGTCCATCCGTAAAGGCGGCACCCACTGGGGAGTATCCTTGTAAATGTAAAAAGGCAGGTCGAGGAAGGCTCGGACCTGCTTTTTGTTGGAGAGGTCGATCTGGGTGATGTTCATAGAAAGGGTAGGACGAGATAGTATCTTGTCCTACGGATTAGTTCGTCTGCCTGGCTCGTTCGAACGCGGCGCGTTCCGCCATTTGCCGGCGGAGTGAATGGATATCACCTTCGATAAAGAACAGTGCGCCGAGGTAGAAGAAGAAGCACAAGATCCAGGCGGTGATGCAGATGACCAGGATCGATGTTTGCAGGTTGGAGGCGTCGGCGATGATGCCCGCCAGCAGGGGAGCAAAAGCCGCGCCTGCGTTTTCAATAAAATACTCGGTGGCCTGCGCCGTGGAGCGGACTTCGGGCATGGTCACGTCGTAAACGGTCGCGATGACGTTCGGGGAGGATAGCGGCATGAAGACCGCCGTCAGGATCATCAGGATAAAGAAGGTGCTGCGGGCTTCAACCGGGGTGTTGATGGCAAAGAACAGGAACACCGCGCCCATCAACACACCAATGCTGGAAACAATGATGCGGCCTTTGAGCGTGCGTTTGAAAGCCCAGTCCCCCAGGAATCCGCCCAGGAAGTAGCTGCCCGCCAGCACCAAAATGATCGGCGCCATCGTGAACAGAATACTGCCCTCGTCGTAGCCGCGCTCTTCGGCCAGGTAGGTGAAAAACCAGTAGGTAATTACGTTCCAGGGGAAGACCCCCGCAAATCCCTGTAAAAAGACGAACCACATGGTCTTTTTCTTGAAGACTTCTTTAGCTTCCTGCCAGTTAAAGCGGTACTGGCTGATTTCCAGGTTCTGCAGTTCGGGTTCGGCCTGCCCGCGGGGGATCTCTTTGACGCCGAAGAAAATAAGCACAGACAGTACCAATCCCAGCGCGCCAGTGATATAGAAAACGTTACGCCAGCCCAGCGTGGGTGCCAGCATCAAGGCCAGGATCATGCCCACCAGGTAGCCGATCGGCTGGGTCAGTTGCAGGATGCCATACACTTTGCCACGCATGCTTGGGCCAAAGTAGTCGGCAATGAGCGAATACAGGCCGGGATAAGATGAGTCGTCGATGCCGGTGGAGGCGCGCGTTATCAGAAAACCGGGATAGGTGCGCACAATGGCGCTCAACCAGGTCGTTGCGCCCCACAGGAAGGAGGCCAGCGCCAGGAGTTTGGAGCGCGCAAAGCGGTCGTACAGGTAGCCCCACAATGGGTACAAGACCGTGCCGACGAGCAGCGCGCCGGTCAGCACAGCGCCCATCTGGGTTTTTGTGATATTGAATTCTTCGATAATAGCGGGCGTGAGCGGGCCAATTAGCAGCTTGTCGCTCTGATGCAACAGCATGAAAAAGAAGAAGATAAGGACAACGAACCAGCGGTAACGCGGACTTTTTTGTGCCATGAGCAGCCTCGAATGATGGATTTAGTGTTAGTCTACAATACAAAAAAGAGCGAGTCAATTGACGTTTGTCACCTGTGCCGCAACTTCCTAAGGTATGGGGTGTCCGGCTGATATTCAAGGTACAGGATCAACTTTGACCCTAAAAATTAATTCTGGTTGCGATACTCGCTATCTCTTTACCCAAAAATGATTTCCTGGGCCAGCTTTTGCAGTTCCCCGGCATCTTCCGTGTGGCTGGCGCGCCAATACTGGTCAAGCAGGTCCAGCGGCGAAAGGCTGCTGACGGTCTGGTCGGCTGGCAGACGGATGCGCGCTTCCACCTGGGGCCGCTTGACCAGGTGGAACTCAAAACAGCCCTCGGTATGCTTGCGCATGGCTGCATCGTCGATCAGCGTATCCCATTCGCGCGGATATTCGACCGTCAGGCGGACGATGGCGCCTTCGAGCCCCTTCGACTTCGGCAGGGCAGACATGAGCGCCTGGGTCACGTTCTCCCCCGAATTCAGGACTGCCCGGCAATCTACGAAAGGTCTCACCCCGTCGAGCTTTTTCCATTCCACCTGTGAATGGCCTTTGGCTACATCAACGATGACATAAAACTTGTCGTCTCTTGCTTCACCAAAGTCCACGCGCTCGATAGAGCCGGGATAGATCACCGGCGGGTGATGCCCCTCGTTCAAATCCTGCGGTTTGTGGATGTGCCCCAGCGCTACGTAATCCAGTCGTGGGTCTTTGACCAGCGAAGCAGGCAGCACAAAGTCCGCGCCCAGCATCACGGTCCGTTCCGAGCCGTAGGATGCACCCTGTACCGAAGCATGCGCCGTCAGGATAACGGGCAGGCTCGGATCGGCATTCTCCAGCCATCCCATAATCAGATCGGTCAGCCGTTTTTCGATCTCGCTATAGACTTCAGCCCGGTCGGCACCGCTGACTTCCAGCGCGGCCATCAAACCGGAGCGCGAGATATAAGGGATAGCGATCATTTGGAACGGCAAGCCCAGCTCGTCTGCGCTCAGGAAGCCTGGTTTTTGCAGCACGCGCACATGCGGGATTTGCAGGGTATCGAACTCGTGGATGGCGTGCGCCCGCCCGGTTGCAGGCGACATGTCGTGGTTGCCGACCAGCAAAAAGGTGGGGATGCCCGCCCGAGAAAGGCGGATGATCCGCCGGCCCCACTCGCGCTGGAAGGTGGGAGCGGGCGAACGGTCCTTGTAGGCATCGCCCGCGAAGATGACCGCGTCCACGTTTTCGGAGACGGCCGCGTCCACGATCGTATCCAGTGATTTCAAAAAGTCCAGCACGCGCAGGGGTAAGCCCGTCTGCGGGTCATGGCGGCCATAGTTGGCCATGTCGATATGAGCGTCGGCGAAGTGGAGTAGTTTCATAGTTTGGTAGTTGGGTGGTTAGTTAGTTAGGATTTCCGCAGGTATCCGATCATGCCGTTGATGAGCGTTTGACTTCGGTTGCAAGATTATAGGATGTTGTGAGTTGATCCTGGGTGATGTATTTACGGTCGAGAGCAAGGTAGAGTTCAGATTGTACTTCACTTGCGGAGCGCCTTGCCATTTTCAAGAAGCGGATGAATTCGGGGTTTGAACCAGAATCAAAGCCCTCTGAAATATTGTGCATGGCCGATCCGGCAGCACATTGAATTTGACTGCTCAAGCGGAAGTCTTTTTTGAATATCGGATGTTCGGTCAGATCATAAATTGCGTTAGCGAGTTGCCGGGCCTTTTGCCAGCTATGCAAATCTTCAAACCGTTCGATTTTTGCCATGATGGTTTCTACCTTAATTCACAATAAAAATTCCGGACCAGAGCAAAATAACTATAAAGCTACTGAACTAAGAACTACCAAACTAAGGCTGCACTCCCAAATCCTGCAGGGCCTGCACGGCAGGCGGCCAGTTGGGATGGACTTTGAGCGCGGCGCGATAATCTTTGATGGCGGCCTGGGTATCCCCGGCCATGTAGTAGGCCCGTCCGCGCCAGATCAGACTCTCTTCCAGCACCGGCTCGCTGATGGTGTCTTCCAGCGTGGTCGTTGCCAGGTTGATCACGTCGGAGAAGCGGTTGCTGTAATAATACGCGAAGTAAGGGCCGGTCTGGTACCACATCATGCGATAAGGACGGATGCTGTTGTCGCCCGAGAGGCCGTTGTAAAGCTGGAAGGCATAATCGTAGGCGTAGGTGGCATCCCCGTATTGACGCAACGCGACATGGCTGGTGCCGATATTGAAATAACTGAAGTAGCGATCGATACCGCTCAAGCGCTGGCTTTCATCCTGCGCCACGAACAGGGCGTGACGCGCGGCTGCATCCGCATCTGCCAGCGGGCCGAGCAAAGTCATCACTTCGCTTTCACGCTCGGCGGGATAGACCACCACGAAGACATAATTGAACGAGCGCCAGCCTTCGTTAAATTCATCATAAGGGAGGGCGAAGTTCGGGCCGTCCAGATAGGTATCCTGGGCAATGACCACACCTTTTGTCTCATCGTACCCGGTAACGAACTGGTAGTGTCCCATCCAGCCCAGTTTACCGGCATAATCGCGTTCGTAGTACCCTTTTTCAGCCACCACAGGGAAACCAGCCGCGACCAGGCGTTTGAGGGTATCAATATCGCCCCCATAACGCATGGCAGTATTCATGCCCGGGACATTCTCGGCCACGAAGTCCTGCAGTTCGTACGGCATCACGTTCTTATCCTTGTCGCTGGGCTTGATGGCCTTGCCGACCACGTCGCGGTCCCCTTCCCAGCCCCAGTAGGTCAGCGCCATGGAGAAGTTGGCCGGTCCGCAGTAGTTCCAGCGGTTGTGCTGGTCTTCGTATTTGACCCCTTCTAATTTAACGGTGACAGGCAGAGGCGTCGCTGTGATCGTTGGCCGTGGCGTAGGGCCGGGGGTCGTTGTCCCCACTGGGGAAACTGTCGCTACGGGTGTGAGTGTCTGCGCGAATTCGGCGCGTGTGGTCGCTAAAACGGACTCGAAGTCTGCCTGCTGCTCGGGTTGGAAGACGGCTTCATCCGGTGGTTTAAAGAAGTAGACAATGCGGGTGCGCATTTCATCGAGTCGCCAGGAAAGGCGGGAATGAACCGGGGGTGTAAAGTAAATGCCGACCACCACGAGCAACGCGATAGGCAGGACGTAAATACGTCTAAAGTTGTTGAACATGGAGGGGATTATAAAACAAAAAGGGCGGCCACTTGGGTCGCCCTTATTTCTAGCTCATTTACGCGTCGCGGACTTCGCCGTCGATTACATCCCCGTCATCACCACCCGGAGGCGGCGCAGACGGGCCACCCGGCGTTTCGGGCTGCGGCTGTTCCTGTGCATACAGCTGCTGGCTCAGGGCATGGAAGGCCTGCTGGACTTCCTCGGTCAGTTGCTTGATGCGGCCAGCATCATCGCTCTGGGCAGCCTGCTTGAGATCGTTGATCTTGCTCTCGATGTTCGAGCGCTCGGCTTCGGGAACCTTATCGCCCAGCTCGCGCAGGGTCTTCTCCGTCTGGTAGGTCAACTGGTCGGCGGTGTTGCGCGCTTCGATCAGCTCGCGGCGCTTCTTATCTTCGCTCTCATGCTGGCGGGCTTCCTGCACCTTGCGCTCGATCTCTTCCTTGTTCAGGTTGGTCGAGGCTGTAATGGTCACCTTCTGTTCTTTACCGGTGGCCTTATCCTTGGCAGTAACATGCAGGATGCCATTGGCATCGATATCGAAGGTTACTTCGACCTGTGGGATGCCGCGCGGCGCCGGAGGGATGCCGTCCAGGCGGAAGCGGCCCAGGCTCATGTTATCAGAAGCCATCGGGCGCTCACCCTGCAGCACGTGGATATCGACGGCGGTCTGGCTGTCGGCAGCGGTCGAGTAGGTTTCGGTCTTGCGCACCGGGATGGTGGTGTTGCGCTCGATCATCACGGTCATGACTTCGCCCATCGTCTCGACGCCCAGCGAAAGCGGGGTCACGTCGAGCAACAGGATATCCTTGACCTCGCCGCCCAGCACGCCGCCCTGGATGGCCGCGCCGATGGCGACAACCTCGTCGGGATTGACGCCCTTATGCGGTTCTTTCCCGTTGGACAACTTACGCACCAGGTCCTGGACCTGCGGCATGCGGGTCGAGCCACCCACAAGCACCACCTCATCGAGATCCCCAGCGCTCATGCCTGCATCTTTGAGAGCGGCTTCGAACGGGCCTTTGGTGCGGTTGAGCAGGTCTTCGGTCATTTGATCGAATTTGGAGCGGGTCAGTTTCAGCTGTAAGTGCTTGGGGCCACTGGCATCGGCTGTGACGTAGGGCAGGTTGATCTCGGTTTCCATTACTGTGGAAAGCTCGATCTTGGCCTTCTCTGCCGCCTCACGCAGACGCTGGAGCGCCTGGCGGTCGTTGCGCAGGTCAATGCCCTGATCCTTCTTGAACTCGTCCGCGGCCCAGTTGACAATCTTCTGGTCCCAGTCATCGCCGCCCAGATGGGTATCACCGTTGGTGGATTTGACTTCGATCACGCCCTCGCCCACTTCCAGGATGGATACATCGAAGGTACCGCCACCCAGGTCGAAGACCAGGATCGTCTCGTCTTTCTTTTTATCGAGGCCATAAGCGAGCGCGGATGCGGTCGGTTCGTTGATGATCCGCATCACCTCGAGACCGGCTATTTTGCCCGAGTCTTTCGTGGCCTGGCGCTGGCTATCGTTAAAATAAGCCGGGACGGTAATCACGGCCTGTGTGACCGTCTCGCCCAGGTATGCTTCGGCATCGGACTTGAGCTTGGCAAGCACCATAGCGGAGATTTCCTGCGGGCTGTATTCGCGCCCGGTCACAGGCACTTTCACCTTGACATCGTCCGCAGGGCCTTTAACAACCTCAAAGGGAACCATCTTGCGTTCCATTTCGGTCTCTTCATACCGGCGACCGATAAAACGCTTGATGGAATAAATTGTGTTTTCCGAGTTGACAACGGCCTGGCGTTTGGCGGTCTGGCCAACCATGCGTTCGCCGTTCTTATTAAAGGCTACCACAGAGGGGGCTAAACGCCCGCCTTCCGCGGTTGAAATTACAGTCGGCTGTCCGCCCTCCATAACGGCGACCACGCTGTTCGTGGTCCCCAGGTCAATTCCAATGATTTTTCCCATGGCTTCACTCCTACAGTACAGTTTTTGTCTGCTAGTAGGATAACGCATCAATGCAAGAATCCTGTTAACAAGGTGTAGAAATTGTATCGAATTTTGGCCCCCAGCCGACCCCCACCCCGGCCCTCCCCCAATTTCCATATTGACGAAAACGAACCTAAGAAGGAATCTATGGAAATTGGGGGAGGGTGCCCGTCAGGGCGGGAGGGGGTCAAGGCTCACTCACCTTCACCCAATCAAACCCCAGGATGACCGGCACTTCCTGGAAGGAAGCCACGGCCAGACCCACTTTGCCCCCGTCCATTTCGAAGCGAGATACATCGATATTGCGGAACAATTTGCCGTTGATATAAAGCTGCAGGGTTTCACCCAGGCAGTCCAGGCCAATCTCGTTGGTGGTATTCCCCGGATTGATATACTCGGAACCGCCATCCGCAACCGGCATGTAACTGGCTACACCTTCTCCCAGCCATTGGCCGTGGAGGATGGTATAGCTCCCGTCGCTGGAAATGTTGAACTCGAACCAGCCCTCCTGCTCTGTGTAACTACAGATCAAACCCATGTAATTGGTGTTGCTGCCGGTGCTCTCGATACTGGCTTCAACCTTAACCGTTTGATATTCGTGCGCGCCATAGATAGCGTACAACCAGGCGTTGGAACTGTACAGTTCAAATATCAGTTTGCCATCCTGGTTGAGGGTCTCGACACGGCTGGCATCGCCGGAAGCAAATAGAGTGGACCAGTGTACGAACTCACTGTTAAACTCTTCGGTGAAGAAGCGTGGTGGCGGTTCGGAGGTGGATGTGGGGGGTGGGGTTAACGTATTGGTAGCGGTAACAGGTATGGGGGTGGGAAGAATCTGAGTGGCCGTGGCTGAGGGGATAGAAGTTGGTTCGGGAGTCGCGGGCTGGCCACACGCAACCAGGAAGAATAGTCCAACCAAAAACAGTTTTTTCATGCTGTCTCCAGATTATACCCAGCGCGGTCACAAATTGCGCTTTTTTTAGGAGCGGGAAGGCGCAATTTGTGACCGTGGGTATTATATAAGATCGAGCAGCAGTATAACGCAATTGACCAACTGTTGGACTACTGGTAAATCTGTGATCAAAACGCTAAAAATACAAGTGTATTTTTTGCTGCCCTGTTTAAATAATTTCGACCAGCAGTATAATTTGCTGGTCGAAATTATTGTGGAGATGGCGGGAATCGACACGTAATTCCGGGCTTTCGCCACGGCGCTGACTATCTCTTGAAGTGATATACATCACTTCTCCGGCGTATTGTAAGGAGATTAGATTTGAAAATTTTTCTCCTTACCCTAGTACTCCATATTACAAACAAAACGTAGGAGCCTATGAGTCGATGCAGGGCTTACCCCTTTCGGGTTCACCCCTCAGGGTTGGCATCGGCATAAGCCGGTGAGCTTTCCCTGATTAAGCCGGATTTTCTCTGCATGTCACCACGCAGAGGGGCTCATTCAATTGTTAAAGAACCCGCGTCCGAAAGATTCGCACCACGGAAATCTACGAGTGTAGCCGGTTGAAAATTGTCACGCAGGGCGCCTCAACTGGCGCGGACTACCCTGAGCCAGCCGCTTGTCTTTCGCACGCTATAGCGGCATCGCGTGCGGCACTCCGCGTTTGTCTCGCCCGGGCCTGTCCCTGGCGGAGGTTCGGGGCAGGTGGACGCGGCCTCATCTAGGGAGACCGACTGTTATGCAGATCGCTTATGCAGCGAGGGGCATAGCAGCATAGGAAGTGCGGTTGGCACTTGATTTTTTGCGCTGAGTTAACGAGTTCGGCGCCGCTCGACCCGCATTCCGGGAACAACCTCTCCCGTCGAAGCCTGTCATCCCCGTACTATATAGAAGACTCCTCAATGAGGAAACTTACCACTTCATTATAACACGCCGGGTACCAGAGCGATTCAGGATACAATAAACATGCTTGTTGGATAATTGTCTTTATGCTAGACTTTAAAAAACTACAAGGACAATCATTATGGCCGAAAAAATACTAATCATTGACGATGATCTGGACACCTTGCGCCTGGTAGGTTTGATGCTGCAACGCCAGGGGTATCAGATCACAGCGGCGACCAATGGGCAACAGGGATTGGAAAAAGCGCTTGAAGAGGCCCCCGACCTGATCTTATTAGATGTCATGATGCCCGATATGGACGGGTATGAAGTCACCCGCAGGCTCCGCGCTAATCCACAGACGGTGGATATCCCCATTCTGATGTTTACAGCAAAAACTCAACTGGACGACAAAGTGGCGGGCTTCGAAGTCGGTGTAGATGATTACCTGACCAAACCCACTCACCCATCAGAGCTACAATCGCATGTGAAAGCCTTGCTGGCGCGTAATGCTACGTCACTTGAAAAAGCGGAAACCGTCATACACGAGCAGCATGGTTACGTCACCGGCGTGATCGCTGCACGCGGAGGGCTGGGCGTTTCCACCCTGGCCACGAACCTGTCTGCCAGCCTTTTCAAGAAAGTACAGGCCGATGTTATTTTAGCAGAATTGACACCCGGCCAGGGCAGCCTGGCGCTGGATCTCGGCTTTTCGACGGACAGAGGGCTGGCCAATTTACTGGGGAAGCCTCCTGTCGAGATCACGCGCAACAATGTGGTCGAGCAATTGGTCACCCATGACGCAGGATTTAAAGTGCTGCTTGCGTCGAATCACCCCCGCGATTTTCAATTGATCAACCAGGTAAGCCAATATGAAAATGTGGTGGCGCGCCTGGCCACCCTGGGACGCTTCATCGTTCTGGACCTGGGAATGGGGCTGCCACCGTTTGTGCAGCGCATCCTGCCCCTGATCAATGAACTCATCGTTGTGGTCGAGGGGGTTCCCAATACGATTGTCCACACCCGCGCTTTGATCGAAGATCTGATCGAGTTCGGGACCAACAAAAATAACATCGCCGCCGTATTGAACAATCGTTCGCGCTCGGAGAACCTGATGCCCTGGGCAGAAGTCCAGGAGCAATTGGGACACTCGCTCGCAGGGACACTGACCCCCGCTCCCGAGTTGTTTGCACAAGCTTCACGCCTGAATACGCCGGCCGTACTTTGTCAGCCAGAGAGCCAGACAACCCAGCAGATCAACAAACTGGTAGAGCGGATCACAGAGCATGAGGCCCAGACAAAATGATAGCCTTCTCCAGTCAGACGAAAACAAACATCGAATACACTGCAGAGTTGTTGCGGAAAGCCAAATATGCAGTCGTCCTGACTGGGGCCGGCATCTCGACGCCCTCGGGCATCCCGGATTTCCGTTCGGAAGGAACAGGACTGTGGTCCAGGGATGAACCGTTAGAAGTGGCCTCGCTGAGCACGTTTCGCACCGATCCGGAGCGTTTTTTTGTCTGGTTCCGGCCGCTGGCGAGTCAAATCTTCAACGCCGCGCCGAATCCCGCTCATGAGGCGCTGGCAGAACTGGAAAAGGCAGGCCGCATCCAGTGTGTTATTACCCAAAATATCGATGCCCTGCACCATAAGGCCGGTTCAAGGTATGTGATCGAAATGCATGGCACACTACGCACGCTTTCCTGTGCGCAGTGTTTTAAGAAGGCGGAAGCGAAAGATTACCTGGAAAGTTTCGTCGAACAGGGTGAGTTGCCCCGTTGCCCGGATTGTAACGGATTGCTGAAACCGGACGTGATCCTGTTTGGCGAACAACTACCCCAAAAAGCCTGGTACGATGCCCAGCGTGAGAGCCGCCGCTGCGACCTGATGCTCGTGGCAGGCTCATCCCTGGAAGTGTTACCAGTTGCAGGCCTGCCGATGCAAGCCATTGACCGGGGGTCACACCTGGTCATTTTGAACAATGCGGAAACTTACCTCAACGTGCGAGCGGATGTGGTGATTCAAGAAGATGTGGCTGCCATCATGCCTGCGATTGCGGAGCAAGTCATAAATGGCTGAAATCAAGACTGAACGGCTGGATAGTTATCTACGGTTGATCGATATTGCCCGTGACCTGGGGTCGACTTTAGATCTCGACGTATTGTTGAACCGGATCGTAAAAGCCGCCGCAGACATCACCTCTGCGGAAGCCGCTTCGATCCTCCTTTACGACAACACCTCGCGCCAGCTTTATTTCCAGGTTGCGACCAACATGGATGAACCGACTATGCGTGGCCTGGTTGTGCCATTGGAAGGCAGCATTGCGGGGTGGATCGTGGCCAATCGTAAACCGGTCCGCATCGATGACGTGCACGAAGATTCTCGTCACTTTAGCGATGTCGAACAGACCACTGGTTTTCCCACCAGCTCCATCCTGGGTATTCCCCTGGTTACCAAGAACAAGGTGGTGGGCGTACTGGAAACTCTAAACAAGAAACGGGGAAAGTTCACAACCAGGGACGAGAATTTACTGTCGGTGTTGGGAGCGCAGGCAGCGGTGGCCATTGAAAATGCGCGCCTGTTCCAGCAATCGGACCTGATCGCAGAATTCGTCCATGAGCTGCGTACCCCGCTGGCCTCGCTCAGCACAGCGACCTATTTGTTGCTGCGCCCGGAAATGGCGCGGGAGCAGCAGGAACAGATTGTGAGCAACATTCACAATGAGACCTTGCGCTTGAATGCGCTGGCATCCTCTTTCCTCGACCTGGCGCGGCTGGAATCCGGGCGCGTGCAATTCCGCAAATCCACGTTTAACGTGATGGATCTATTGCATGAGTGCTGTGACGCCATGAGTTCTAAAGCCGAAGAGGATCACATCCAGATAAAAGTGATAGAACCCGAAGCCACTACGCTGCTGGAGGCAGATCGCGACAAGATCAAACAAGTCATTATCAACCTGCTCAGCAATGCGATCAAATACAACCGGAGAAATGGTTCAATCATCCTGAAAACCGAAATCCAGGAACAAAAACTGATCATTTCGGTGCAAGACACCGGCGTGGGCATCCCGGAAGATGCGCTGGGCCATCTCTTTGAGAAGTTCTATCGCGTGCGTGAGAACGAATCGAAAGCTGCCGGCACAGGTCTTGGCTTATCGATCTGCAAGCAAATTGTCCAGGGGCACGGAGGCACGATCGAGATCAAGAGCAAGCTGGGGATTGGAACGAATATCCTGGTCGGCCTGCCACGCGGCAGCAAAAAGACAAATCGTTAAACCACAACGCCCGTCCGGTTTCAATAGACGGGCGTTTTTTATGGTCTAACCAGTACTTTGAGCACCCCTGCTCCCGCCGCATGCTCAAAGGCCTGCAGCGATTCTTCCAACCCGAACTCTTTCGCGATCAGCACGCTCGGATCGACCTGCCCCTTTTCCAACAAGCGCAATGCGGGCTCGAACGGGCCACAGCGCGAACCGACGATGGTGACCTCGTCCACTACGATGGAAGAGAAATTGACCGACACATCGCCCTTATACGTGGACTTCATCACCAGCGTCCCGCGCGGGCGCACCGCCTGCCTGGCTAAAGAAAAGCCATCCGGTGACCCGGTCGCTTCCACCACGATATCCCAGCGCCGGGGTTGTATGTCCTCTTCGCCGATGATCCGGATCCCCCGATCGACCAATATTTTTTGCTGGTAGGAATGGCGCGCTACCACGTGTAAGTCACAACCGGTTAGCGCCAGGGATTGGGCAACCAACTGTCCCAGCCGGCCCGCGCCGACCACCAGCACCCTATCCGTAGGCCGGACGCACACCTGCTGTTGGATTTGGAGTGCCGCCGCCAGGGGTTCTGTGAAAACAGCCAGCTCGTCCGGCACGGAAGCGGGGACACGATGCAGGTTTGCGGTCGGCAGAGTGGTGAACTCAGCAAGCGTTCCGTTTCGTTTGGAGATCCCCAGCACCGTCCTGTTTTCGCAATGCGTGGAACGTCCGTTCAAACATTGTTCACAGCTTCCGCAGGTGACATTGATCTCGCCCACCACGCGCTGGCCAATCCAGCTCTGGTCATCTGAGGCGACCACCTCGCCGACGAACTCATGCCCGGGAATGCCCGTGAACGGATAATAGCCCCTGACCAGTTCCAGGTCGGTGCTGCAAATCCCTGCCACCCGGATGCGGATGAGCGCCTCACCAGGTTTCGATGGCTCAGGCAGGCTGCGCAAGCCCAGTCGACTATTTTCCAGCCAGAGGGCCTTCATAGATCACCCTTTTATTCCGAGATAGACCAACGATCGCGCCCGTTGTTCTTGGACTCATAAAGAGCCAGGTCAGCGCGGCTCAAGAATTTTTGCCAGTTCTCCTGGCCGTGACGATATTCCGCCACGCCAATACTGATGGTCATCCGGATCAGCTCACCGATGTTGATATCCGTTTCACGGACGCGTTTACACAGGCGAGCAGCCTGTCCTGCAGCATCCTTTGAACGGGTGTTTGGTAACACCACCAGGAACTCTTCGCCGCCATAACGCCCGACCGTATCGGGGTCACGGACGCTTTCCTGCAAAATATTTGCCAGTTGAAAAAGCACCTGATCGCCAACCGTATGACCGTAGGAATCGTTGATCTTCTTGAAATGGTCTATATCGATCATCGAAATGGACAACGTCGTCTTGTAACGCTCCGCGCGAATGACTTCATTTTGCAGCTGCTTGATCACCTGGCGCCTGTTCGGCAGGCAGGTCAAGGCGTCGACGTGCGAAACTTCCTCCGCCTGTGCAATGACGGCATCGAGCTCGATTTCCTTTATTCTGATAATGCGTTTCGTAGCTTCCAGCTCTTTTTTAGCTGCCTCAAGCTCGAAGCTGAGACGCCGGATTTCATCCTTTAAGTTATCCATCAAAATCCCCATCCTCTAGCGAGCGCCTTTCCTGCCAAACTGGCGTTCCAACATGTCCACAGAAAGATGGATCATGGTTGGTCTGCCATGCGGGCAGGTGCGAGGCGAATCGCAATTTTCCAGATCGGCCAGCAAGGCGCGCTGCTCCTCCCCGGAGAGCGCCTGCCCGGCTTTGACCGCCATCCGCTTGCAGACCCGGGCGGCCAGGCGCGCTTCGAGTTCTTCCTGCAGCGGGGTTTCATCTTCTTCAAAATCCTCCACCAGCGCGCGCAACGCGGAGGCGGCGTCGCTGCCGGAAAACAGCGCCGGCATGGCGCGCACCTGGAACGTATTTGGCCCAAACGGTTCTACCTGAAAGCCAAAACCATTGAGCAGCTCCAGTTGGCCCTCCAGCAGCGCCGCCTGCGCCGGCGGTAGTGTGACACTGACCGGCTCCAACAAGGATTGTGAAGGAATATTGCGCTTGTCGTGCTGGAGCATCAACTTTTCAAACAGCACCCGTTCGTGCGCGGCGTGCTGGTCCACCAGGTATAGGCCATCCGGTCCTTCAGCCACCAGATAACTCGCTCCGATCTGGCCGATCAAGCGTAGCAAGGGCATCCTGACAAATGCGGACTGTCCCGCTTCAATCCCAGCCGGTTGGCCTGCTTCCATTGTTTCAGCCTGCCTCGCATCCCCCGCCATGCTCCAATCCAGGCCGGTTTGGCTCGAATTGGAAGAGTAGGTTTCCCGCGATGCGGGGCTTCCCCATAACGTGGTTGGCAGCAGGCTGGGGACGGGCGCGTAAGCCAGCAAAGCCCGCCGCACCGCGCGCTGCACGAAGCTGAAGACCTTATCCTGCTCGCGGAAACGGACTTCGGCCTTGGCAGGGTGCACGTTGACGTCCAGCGCAGCGGGGTCGATTTGCAGAAACAGGCTTGCTAACGGGTAGCGCCCCACCATCAGCATGGTGTGATAGGCCTGGGTTAACGCGGCATTCAGCGGGACATCCTGTACCCAGCGGCCGTTGATGAAGAAGGTCATCTCGCGCCGGTTGGAACGCGTGACAGAGGTTGGGCTGATAAACCCTGTTAGTCCCAGGCCATCCTCTTCCGCGAGAACTTCCAGCATCTGTTTGGCCGTATCGACGCCATAGAGTAAGGCCAGGACCGCGCGCCGGTCGCCATCGCCGGATGTTTGCAGGATGATCTTTTTGCCTTCCGACAGTTTGAAGCGCACACCTGGGTAGGCCAGCGCGTGGCGTGCCACGAAGGTGTCAATTGCGCGGCGCTCGGTAGTGTCCGATTTCAAGAATTTCAAGCGCGCCGGGACGTTGTAGAACAGGTTCTCCACCTGCACCACCGTCCCAACCGGCACGCCGACCTGCTGCACCCTGCCCTCCTGCCCGCCTTCCACACGGATGCGCGCGCCGATCGCAGCCTCAACTGCGCGGGAGGTGACGGTGAGTCGTGAGACGGAACCGATCGAAGCCAGGGCCTCGCCGCGGAATCCGAGCGTGGAGATAGAGAAAAGCTCACTGGCGGAAGCAAGCTTGGAGGTGGCGTGACGCGAGACCGCCAGCGCCAGCTGGTCTGCGGGGATGCCGGAGCCGTCGTCCGCCACCTCGATCAGGTTACGTCCGGCTGCATCGATCGAGATAGAGACGGACTGTGCGCCTGCATCCAGGGCGTTTTCGACCAGTTCCTTGACCACCGAAGCCGGGCGCTCGACCACCTCGCCGGCGGCGATCTGGGAAGCGACCTCGGGAGAGAGTACGCGGATAGGCATAAAAATATTATACCGCCTGCGTATATAATTGCGTTTCCATGAAATATACACTCTTGTTAATGGTACTTTTGACGTATTCCATGTTGGCCTGTGGAGTAGCAGTTAAGGTGCGAAGTTCCCTCAGGAGCGAAACGCAACTTACTTCCGCAAGTGCAAAAGGTATAATCAATCCGTGCAATTCACTACCATCTTTTTCGACCTGGACGATACGCTTTACCCCTCTTCGACAGGGTTATGGGAAGCCATCAAGGAACGCATGAACCTTTATATGCGCGACCGGATGGACTTCGAACCGGCCGAGATTTCACGCGTACGTGAAAAGTACTATATCCAGTACGGTACCACACTGCGCGGACTGCAAGCCAACCACGAAATCGACGTGGAGGACTTCCTGGCCTTTGTGCACGACCTGCCCCTGGGAGACTTCATCTTGCCTAACCCGGATCTATGTGAAATCATCGCCGCGCTTGGGACCCTCAACCTGATCTTCACCAACGCGGACGCAGCCCACGCCCGGCGGGTTCTGAAAGTGCTTGGGGTAGATGAATGCTTCGAGAACATCGTGGACGTGAACGCTGTGGCGCCGTACTGCAAGCCCATGCCCGAATCCTTCGAAATCGCCATGCGCGCAGCCGGCGAAAGCAACCCGGCCCGCTGCGTGATGATCGACGACCTGCCGCGTACAACCAGGGCCGCACGGGATGCGGGTTGGTTCAGTATCTTGTTCGGGCAGGATACCCCGCACCCGGATGCAGACGCCACCCTGAGGGACTGGCGAGATCTAGCTTCGATCTTGAATGGAACAGTTCCATGATTACAAAACCTTCGCCGTTGAAATCCCAGCCGAGGACGGCGGAAAGTGCAATTAGGAGAGATATCCATGAACACGGATAACGCCCTGCTCGTGGTCCTGCTGGTTATTGGGATTGTGGTCCTGGCCAACCTGGCGATGTTCGCTATGGTGCGCGGCTCACGCGGCACGACTTCTGACTGGTTCAAGAACATGCGCGGCTCGATCGGCCAGCCCTTCAAAAAAGAAGACGACTCGCTGGATGAGCTGCACAGGAGGGTGGAAGAATTGTCGAAAAAAGGGAAAAAGGAAGAATAGGGTGATGTTGTACCAATTTGCAGGCCAACCAGGGTATTCCCTCTCTAACAAAATGTTTACGCGTTTCATATAATCAGGGAATAGAGAATTCATTATTTTTTAATAAGCGTGTGATACCCTCTCATATTGATTTACCAGTACCTTTTAAAACGATGCGGGAAGATGGAGTGTTGTAAGCGCGTCACGCTCGCCCAAAACGCCCTACACCCCAATTTATTGAGATGTACCATTACTGGTTATCCAGGAGGATTCTATGAATAAATATGCACAAGGTGGTTTGATCGGCGCAGTCGCCATCATTATGTTGCTGGGATCTTTTTCGGGCGGTTTTCTGGTCGGACACTTCCTGCCTATCCGGGCAAACGCCAGCCAGCCCCTCTTCGCCGGCGCACCCGAGCTTGCTCCAACCGTTTCCCCACAACAACAATCTACCACCCCCGGTGAGCTGGAGACGCTCTTCCAACCCTTCTGGGAGGCCTGGAACATCGTCCATGACGACTATGTCGACCAGCCGGTAGACGATCTGCTTCTTATGCAGGGCGCCATCCGCGGCATGATGGAAGCGCTGGGCGACGAGCACAGCTCCTACATGGACCCGGAAACCTACGAAACCGCCAGTACGATATTGTCAGGTCAGGAATATGAAGGCATCGGCGCATGGGTGGATACTACCGCAGATTACCTGACCATCATCAGCCCGATCCCCGGGTCGCCCGCCGAGGAAGTTGGCCTGAAGCCGGGAGACAAGATCATCGAGATCGATGGCGAAGACATGACCGGCGTCGACGCCGAACTGGCCCGCCAGCGCGTGCTCGGCCCGGCTGGGTCAACTGTCGTTTTAACGGTGGCACGCGAAGGGGAGTCCGAAGCGCTGGAATTCACGGTTACACGCGAGAAAATCGTCATCAAGAGCGCTTCTGGTGAAATGCTTGAAGATGGCATTGGTTACGTCCAGATCACCACCTTTGGCGACAAAACCACCCCCGAGTTGCGCGCCACGCTGGAAGAACTGATGGCCCAGAACCCCAGGGGGCTGGTGATCGACCTGCGCAATAACGGCGGCGGTTACCTGCATACTTCTGTTGAGGTTGCATCCGAGTTCGTCGGTGAAGGTGTCATTCTGTATGAGCAATATGGCAACGGAGAGAGAGACACGTACCAGGCGCTCAAAAATGGCCAGGCGACAGAAATCCCACTGGTGGTGCTGATCAACGAGGGCACGGCTTCGGCCTCGGAGATCGTGGCTGGCGCCATTCAGGATTACGAACGTGGCAAACTGGTCGGTGTGGTCTCTTACGGAAAAGGCTCGGTGCAGAACTGGGTGCCGCTCTCCGATAACCAGGGCGCCGTACGGGTAACGATCGCCAAATGGCTGACCCCCGATGAACGCACCATTCAGGATGAGGGTCTTAAGCCTGACGTGGAAGTGGAGATCACCGATGAAGACTACGAGGCCGATCTCGATCCGCAACTGGACAAAGCCATCGAGGTCCTGCTCGAAGAACTTAATGGCAGCGCACCCCAATAGGCATATTTTCTCTCTGTCAGGGTCTGCCTGACAGAACTAGTTACTGTGAGGTGAAACATGTTTTTTAACTCATCCTATCTCCTATTTATGGCCCCGGCATTCCTCTTGATGATACTGGCCTCCTGGTACGTCCGGTCGACTTACAACAAGTGGAGCAAGGTGCCTTCCAGCAGCCGCCTGACCGGCGCACAAGCTGCCCAGCGGCTGGTCTCGTCCGGCGCCCTGTATGGCGTCAAGATCGAAGGCGTGAGCGGCAATCTCTCCGACCACTACGACCCGCGCTCAAAAACGCTGCGGCTTTCGCAAGGCGTGGCCAACAACGCTTCGGTTGCCGCGGTGGCAATCGCCGCGCATGAGCTCGGCCATGCCATGCAGGATGCCGAGGATTATATGCCCCTGCGGTTGCGCGCGGCGCTCGTCCCGATGGTCAATATCGGCTCGTGGCTGGGCTGGATCCTGATCATGATCGGGTTGTTCCTGAACATGCTCAACCTGGCCTGGCTGGGCGTGCTGGTCTTCTCCGGCGGTGCGCTCTTCGCCCTGGCTACTTTGCCCGTAGAACTGAACGCCTCGGCCCGCGCCAAGCAGCTCCTGTCCGAGACCGGCATCGTTCAAACCGAACAGGAACGGCGCGGCGTGAACAACGTGCTGAATGCCGCCGCCCTGACCTACGTAGCGGCCCTGCTAACGTCCGTGCTGCAGCTGCTGTACTTTGCCAGCATGATCGGCGGGCGTCGCAGATAGTACAGGGTTTCTGCATCTGAACAGGACAGGCCCGAAAATACTCATCTTTTCGGTAGCTTTTATAAACTGCGTAAAAGTTTGCAGGGTCTGAGATCCTGCAAGAGCGAAAAATTCTAAACCCCCGAACTTTTGTGAGTCCGGGGGTTTTTTCATGTGTATAATCGCCCATATGCGAAAATTCGTGATCGTGCTGGTTTTATTTCTGGGGGTCGGCTTCGTGATCATCAGCTTCAGCGAACTGGAACAAACCGTCGAAACACTACAGCATGGCAATCTCTGGTACATACTGTTGGGCCTGTTGATCCAGATTGGCTGGTTCTTCCTGGTGGGCATTACGTACCGTTCAATCTACCGCCTGCTGGGTATGCGCGAATCGATTCTGAACCTGACAAAGGTTGCAGCCGCAGCGACCTTTGTTAATGTGGTCATGCCGACTGCAGGGGTGGGAGGAATTGCCCTGTTCGTTAAAGCCGCCAACAGAGAGGGGCACCCGCCCGGTAAAGTAACCCTGGCTGCAGCCCTGTTCGGGCTGTTCGACATGGCTGCCTTTCTGGGCGTGCTGGCGCTGGGGATGCTGGTGCTCTTCCGGCGTGGTGACCTGGATACCAGCGAAGTGATCGCAGCGCTGATCTTACTGGTGGTGGCTACCCTTCTGGCTATAACGCTCTACATCGGTTTCCACTCTGTGGAAGCCATGGGGCGTTTCCTGGCACGGATCGCACGGCTGATCAACTCGGTTTTGCGCCCGTTTATCCGCCGCGATTACCTGCGCGAGGAGCGGGCCTACGAATTTGCCCGCGAAATGGCCGATGGGCTGGCCTCCCTGCCCAACCGGCCGCGCAGCCTGCTCAAGCCAATCCTGCTGTCTTTCTTGAATAAAGGCCTGCTGGTCTGTATTTTGTTGTGCGCCTTCCTTGCCTTCCAGGTCCCCTATACGCCGGGGACGGTTATCGGCGGGTTTGCGATTGGCTACCTGTTCACGATCGTATCACCGACCCCATCAGGGATCGGGGTGGTGGAGGGAGTGCTGCCCCTGGCGCTCAGGTCCCTGCGGGTGGCCTGGAGCCAGGCGGTGGTGATC
>JAABUE010000130.1 GCA_011389535.1 Anaerolineales bacterium | reverse complement strand
AAATGGCAGGCGCATGCGCGGACTCGGCCAGTTTTAGCGGTTCCGTCCCATCCAGGTACGCAAGGTAGATGGCGCGGTCACCCGCATTCCTGCCGAGCTCGAAGACCAGGCTCTGGCCATCGGGTGACCAGCTCAAGTTTGCTGAATTTGGGAGCGACGAGCCAGAGCCTTTTGGGATTTGAAACGTAGCGATTGCACTTTTGTTGCCTGCACTTTCAACCACGAGACGGGCTTCGCCCAGGTCTCGGTCCATTTCGATGTAAGCCAGACGTGAGCCATCCGGTGACCAGGCGAAACTACTATCATCCTCGACCAGGTTACTGACAAGTTCTACCTGCAGGCCGTCAATTGTTACGCGGAACAAGCCCCCTGTTGAGTCATCTGCACCAAAAAACAAAATGCTTTCATCGTCCGGCACGAACTGTGGCGTTTCGGAGAACCGTACGGGAAGATCGATTCTGGTCAGGCCGGTTCCATCTTTGTTTACAAGATACAGTCTCTTATTGTTTTCGATCTCCCAGGTAAGCAGCCGGCTCCCGTCGTGCGCCCAGGCTGCGCCTACTAAATAACCGAGTTGTGAGTCAGCCAAAACCGGTTGAAGCTGGGTTCCCATAGGGTCCATCAGATAGAGATTGCCGCTTCCCCTCGTGTTGCCTACAATGGCCAGTTGGTTGCCATCTGGCGCCAAGGCAAAGGAACGAAGTTCACCGATATTATTTTCCGCATCCAGCGCGATAAAACCGGTCTTCTCCTGGTTTGTTAGGGAAACCGAAAAACCGTGCGCAGCAGCTAACTGTCCTGTGCACATATTGTTGAAATCGATACCGGTTTCAAACGGAGAGTCCGGGTCGGGCGTGCCGTTGGCGGCCGGCTGCATGTTGGGCACCAGCGAGCGGACAGCCCAGTTCAAGACCAGGAATGCAGCGACCGCAACAACAGTCCAGCCGATGGCCGGGAGGATTTTGATTCCAGTGCCTCGCTCCGGCTGTTTGTTTTCAGGATGTGCCTGTTTCAAGCGAGCCTCCAAGTTTGATTGAAACTGCGGGTTAACGCGGATCGACTGCGCCTGAGATTGCATAACTTCTGATACAGATTGATCTTCAGGCGAGAGTTGGTTTAAAAACTCATTATTCATAATCCACCTCCAGAGAGAGGGAGGTACGCTCGCGCAGGTCGCGCAGACCGCGCGAGAGCAACATTTTCACGGCGGCTTCGCTTTTGCCGAGAACGCGTCCGGTCTCTATAGCGTTCAGCCCGCCAAAATAACACAGGATAAGCGCTTCAGCCCTCTCGGGACTGAGCTGTCTCAATGCGTTGCGGATGTGGCCCATTTGCAAACGCTGAGATGCCGCTTTATCGGTCGGCAGGCCTGGGTTCGGGATGTGAAGCGCCGCATCCAACGGAACCTCTGGCCTGTTCCCGCGGAAGAGCAGCGCCCGTTTCCGGGCTGCAATCCCCATGATCCAGGCCGCAAACGAGCCGCTGCCGCGGAAAGAGCGAATGCCCTCCAGCGCAGCCATAAAGGTTTGCGAAGTCAGATCCTCCGCGTCTTTGACGTTGCCAGTGTGCGCTATCTGGTAGCGATAGACGCGCGTAACATGCCGGCGGTATAGTTCCGCAAAAGCATTCGCGTCGTCGCGCGCCTGGCGGGCGAGTTGCAGATCATCCGCAGGCGCAATTTGGGTTTTCAGGGACATGAGGGTGCTCATAGACCTCCTGCATGGGGTTGTGCGCTGTTATTATGTTGCAGGAGGTGCTGAAAAAGTAACAGGGAATTGGTTTGGTCGATTTCCCCAGCTGTCAGTCAGGATACACTTTCCAGCCCAGTTCTTCCAGGTTGGCGGAATCCAGCGTTTCATCCGGCACATCGATCAGCAGGGCCGTCGCCTCGGCCAGTAACGTTCCACATTCATCGTAGATTCCCGCCCAGCCTTCGGCCGTCCTGCCTCTCGATTTGCCGGCTTTGCCGATGATCTTGAGCGGCTTTCCAACCGGTACATTCTTGCGATATTTCACTTCCAGCTTCCCCGTGAACATGAAACGCGGCTCCGAAGGGTCGCCCATCTGCGCGCGGCCGGAAATTTCATCCAAAATCGATGCGACGATTCCGCCATGCAAGACTCCCGGGTAGCCCTGGAAGTGCTCCGGCGCGGTATACATCGTTTCGATCACACCCGGTTCGATCTGGTATATATTGAGCTTCAAGCCGACCGGATTTTCCAGCCCACAGACAAAGCAGTGACGCGAGTTAGGTTGTTTGATGCCAACGGCCATGGATTATTTCTCTCCCCAGTGAATTGCGATGGTTCCAAACATCAGCCTTTCAAAGTTGATCCGCTTGAAGCTGACCGCGGCCATGCGCACGGTCAACTCTTCGGCGGTCAGGAATCCCTCGGTTGAATCTGGCAGATAGTTGTACGCCTCACCGAATCCGGACATGATCCTGCCTAATAGCGGGATCACAAAGTGCATATGCAGCCAGATGAACGGCGAGAGCAGGTTGCGTTTGGGTTTGGTCGTATCGAGGATGACGATCCGCCCGCCGGGTTTGAGCGTGCGATACTGTTCTTTTAGCGCTTGCTGGACATCGCCCACATTGCGCATCAGAAAGCCGGAGACGATCGCGTCGAAGGTTTTATCCGGAAAAGGCAGGTTCAACGCGTCCGCCGCGGACCAGGGCAGGCTCCCGTTTCGATTGCCGACTCGCATCATCTCGAGCGTGAAGTCCGCAGCCACGACGTTTATTTCCGGCTGCTGGGCTAGCGCCTCGCGTGCCAGGTCGCCGGTGCCGGCGCCAAGATCGAGCAAACGGGCATTTGGTCCCAGTCGGGCCTGGCGGATCACCGCTTTGCGCCACTCGACATCCTGCCCGGCCGTCATCAGGCGGTTCATCAGGTCATAACGGTGGGCGATGCGCGTGAACATCTGCTGGACATACTCGCCGCGTTCTTTTCCGGTAAGATGGGTCATAGGGCTCCTGTAAACAATCGATCCTTGCGAAGGGCCAGTCCAGAGCGTAGTCGAAGGACCAATCTTCGCAAGGATACCATTATAAACGGTGATATACTCGCCCGCATCCACGCGGAAAATTTATGACCGAAGCAAAGCAATCTTTGTCTCCATTCCAGGTCTGGATGCTGGCCTCGCGCCCCAAGACCCTTCCTGCCTCAGCCGCTGGTGTGATCACGGGCATAGCCCTGGCCTTTCACGATGGGCATTTCCGTTTCGGTCCGGCGCTGGCGGCTTTGTTAGTGGCGCTGCTACTGCAAATTGGCAGCAACCTGGCCAACGACGTCTTCGACTATGAGCGCGGCACGGATGCAGGCGAGCGTCACGGTCCCACCCGGGTGACGCAGGCGCAGTTGTTGACGCCCGTGCAAGTGAAGGCCGGGATGTTGGTTGTGTTTGGGTTGGCGGGGCTGCTGGGTTTGTATCTGGCATCTGTAGCCGGATGGGTCGTGATCCTGATCGGGCTGGCGGCTATTTTATCGGCAATTGCGTACACGGGTGGCCCATTCCCGCTCGGGTACTACGGGCTGGGGGATCTCTTCGTCTTTATTTTCTTCGGCGTGGCTGCCGTCGCCGGAACCTATTTCGTGCAGGCAGGTACGGTCAGCACGCAGGCCTGGTGGATGTCCATCCCTATCGGCTTGCTGATCGTGGATATCCTGGTGGTCAACAACCTGCGTGACATCCACGCTGACCGCGCGGCGGGCAAGCACACCCTGGCCGTCCGTCTTGGGGAGCACGGGTCGCGGGTCCAGTATATTGTTTTACTGGCGTTATCCTATCTAATTCTCCCTATGCTGGTTTTATTCGATATCCTGCCCTGGCAAAGTTTGCTGGCCTGGCTCTCGTTCCCGCTCGGATGGCGAACCTGGCAGATCGTCCGGGAGCAGGCCGGTCGTCCGCTCAATGCGGCGCTGGCAGGCACGGGGCAAACCACGTTGGTCTATAGTCTGTTGTTTCTTATAGGGATGTTGTTGGTATAAAAAAGTAGGTCCGGCTTGCAGTCGGTCGCACTATTATCTTGGCTTTTTCAAACCACAAATTTCCACGGGCACAATCGTTTTTCCATCCAGTCTACCGTGAAATACAACCCCAAACCTAGCAGGCTCATGGCCAGCACGCCCGCATACATAGCGGGATAATCCAGCAGCGTGCTACCGTTGTAGTAAATATAATATCCCAGCCCTTTGCGTGTAGCAAACAGTTCGGCAATATAAAGGACCGCAACCGCCGTGCCAACCGACTGGCGCAGGGCGGTCAGGATGGCTGGCAAGCTTGCGGGAAGGTAGATAAAGCGGAACAATGCCCGCCGGCCTGCACCCAGGCTGCGCAGGCTTTGCAGCAACTGCGGAGGCAGTCCTGCCGCCTGGTCGCGCACCAGCACGATAATCTGGAAAAAGAGGATCAAAAAAATGACCACAATTTTTGCCAGATCCCCGATGCCCAGGAACAGCAGTACGACCGGCACAAAGACCACTTTCGGGATAGGATACAGCAGATAGATGACGGGGGAGAAGATACGGTTCAAACGCTTGGACCCGCCAATTGCCAGCCCCGCAGGGACCGCCGTCAGCACCGAGAGCACCATCCCCGCAATCACGCGCCACAGGCTGGCCGTGAAATGGACGGGTAACTCCCCGCCGAGCTCCCTGAAAAATACTCCCAAGACCACCAGCGGCGCCGGGAGGATCGGGCGATTCACCAGCATGGCGGCTGCCTGCCAGATGACCAGCAAGCCCAGGCTCGCGAGTAACACGTCACGCCGTTTCATCAGTATCCAACCGGAGTCCAACGTTGGGAGACGTTGGACTCAGAGTCTGGAAACACTTCGACCCCGACCCGCTGCGCTCTACCGGAGCGGGCAAGCTCAGGGCAACACTTTGGAACCCGCTACGCTCTTTCAATCGAAAGCTCCTTGCGAAGGACCTGGCATAAAACCTGGTATTGCCCGCGCTCACGATGACGGGGTTGTCCCGCAGTCGGGTTTTCGAACACGCGCGCCTGTTTGTTTGGCGGTGTACCCAGCAACAGAATCTTGCGCCCCATCGCTGCGGCTTCTTCGATGTTATGTGTCACAATGACCAGTGTAATGCCCTGTTCGTCGCACAGTTCCAGTGTCAGGGATTGCAAATCTTCGCGGATGACGGCATCCAGTGAGGCGAAAGGTTCGTCCATCAGGAGCAGGTCGGGC
Source organism: Anaerolineales bacterium (assembly GCA_011389535.1). Classification (GTDB taxonomy): domain Bacteria; phylum Chloroflexota; class Anaerolineae; order Anaerolineales; family Villigracilaceae; genus JAABUE01. The sequence goes on along the minus strand of JAABUE010000130.1, from coordinate 1,761 downwards.
TGCAAGGCGAGCGTACGTGCGATGGCAGCACGCTGGCGCTGTCCGCCGGATATCTGAGAGGGGTATTTGTCGGCGTAGGACGCGATCCCAAGTCGTTCCAGCCAGGGCGTGACGTCACGCTCGGGGGAATAATCTTGCGGGGTGTGGACTCCGTCTGCGCCGTAGAAGTTACGCACCTTCAGGCCCAACTGGGCATTTTGGCGGACAGTCGCCCAGGGCAGCAGGCCATAGTCTTGCAGGATCAATCCCGTGCGCGGACGTGGGCGGGTCAGCGCCTGGCCGTTGATCAGGATTTGACCCGAGCTGGGGTGCTGCAAACCGGCCAGCAAATATAGAAACGTGGTCTTGCCGCAGCCGGAAGAGCCGAGGATAGCCCAGGTCTCACCGCGCTGGACATGCCAGTTAAAACCGTCGAAAAGTAAGCCTGATTGCGGGTAGCCAAAAGATAAAGCGTGGAGTTGGATCATATTTTATGGTGTCATTGCGAGGAGGGCTTTGCCCGACGAAGAAATCTTCCGTTTAATCGGGGATTGCCACACCGCCTACCGGCGGCTCGCAATGACGATCAAAAGGAGAGACCATCCGGGGTAGGCCTCCCGCTGATTATAACGGAAGCAGATCTGGCCCTGAGCGTAGCGCAGTCGACGGCCTAGGGCAGAAGCGTTGGGTTGACCGAGTCCGCATAGGAGACATCCACGTCCAGCATGCCCTTATCCTGAGTCCAGCTCAGTGCATCGTTCCATTCGTCCTCAGTCGGCACGCCCGCAGTTGGAAAAGGCGGGACTTTGTAAGCCTCCAGAAGGGGCGCGGGGACGATCTTGGCCTCACTCAATATCGTGGTGAACGCGGTCGGGTCTGAATTAACCAATTTGACTGCCTCTTCGATAGCGGCCAGAAAACCCCTGATTGCTTCGGGCTGTTGGTCGATCACGTCCTTGCGGAAGGAGTAAATGCTGAAGCCGTATTCGGGGTGCGCGGAGTCATCCAGCACAATTACCGCGCCGGATTGCACAGCCAGCGCGCCGAGCGGGTCGGGCAGGGTGCCGGCCTGGAGTTCGCCGGAAGCCAACAGCGCCATGCGGTCAGGGAGCTTCGGCACGGGGATGGTCTTGATCTCATCGGCGCTCAGGCCTTCGGCTTGCAGCAATCGCTCGGTGACGTATTCGATCACGGTGCCTTGCGAAACGCCGATCTCAACACCTTTGAGCCCGTCAGGCGTGGTGATCCCGCTCTTGCCCGAAGCCAGGATGAAGAAGTGACCATACCCCTCGGTCGGGCGTAATGCATAGCGCACGGTCTGCACCTGCACGCTGTCTTTGTTGAAGAACATATCCGAGATGGTCTCGTTGATCATGCCGTCGGCTTGTTGCGCGGCCACCAACTGGTCGCGCTCGGGTGCGGATGCCACAGGAACGAACTCGACATTCACGCCATGTTTTGAGAAGAGGCCCTCCTGCTGGGCCACGTACATTGGCAGCGCGTCGATGATCGGCAGGACGGCAATTTTGAGCGTTACGCTCTCCATCGCGGGGGTAGCTGTTGGCCCGCAGGCCGCCACAAGCTGTGCTGCCAGCAAAATCATAAAAAATAAACGGATGTGTTTCATACTTAAGTTTCTCCTGGATGACTTATTGAAACGCTAAGCACGCAAAAGCCGCGAAGAAAAAAACAAAAAGAATCTTTGCGTTCTTAGCGCTCTTTGCGGTTAATTTTCTTCAAGCTGACGGATTCTCTCCTCAGGGATGCCAACGCTTTGCAACA
>JAABUE010000129.1 GCA_011389535.1 Anaerolineales bacterium | reverse complement strand
GTGGGGATTGAGCGTGGTTTAACCTAATTGGCCACTTTCTTGTAATGTAAATACCCTTATTGAAATGCGAAGGGCGATCGAGAGGTCGCCCTTCTGGAATTTACTTCGCGTAATCCACCGCCCTTGTCTCCCGGATCACCGTCACCTTGATCTGCCCCGGATATTGCATGGTCTCCTCGATTTTCTTGGCGATGTCGCGGGCCAGGCGGGTGGAGGTCAGGTCGTCGATATCTTCGGGGCGGACGATGACGCGCACTTCACGTCCGGCCTGGATGGCGAAGGCTTGTTGCACGCCATCGAAGGATGTGGCCAGTTCTTCTAGAGATTTGATCCGTTTGATGTAAGCTTCCAGGTCTTCACGCCGGGCGCCGGGACGCGCGCCGGAGATAGCATCTGCGGCTTCGGCGATGACAGCTTCGATGCTCTCCTGCTCCTGCTCGTGGTGGTGGGAAGCGATGGCATTGACCACTTTCGGGTTCACGCCATAGCGCTTGCAGAATTCCGCGCCCAGCATGGCGTGCGTGCCTTCCTGGTTATGGTCCATGGCTTTGCCGATGTCGTGCAGAAAGCCGCCCTGCTTGGAGATTTCGATGTTCGCGCCCAGCTCGGCGGCCAGGATGCCCGCCAGCTTGGAGACTTCCACCGCGTGGGCGAGCTGGTTCTGCCCGTAGGACGTGCGGAATTTCAGCCGTCCCATCATACGCAAAACTTCGGGGTGCAGGCCAGCGATATTGGCATCGAAGGCGGCCTGTTCGCCGGCTTCTGCAATGACCCTGTCCACAGCCTTGGTTTCATCTTCCACGACTTTTTCGATGTGGGCGGGATGGATACGGCCATCGACGGTCAGGCGGGTAAGCGCCCGGCGGGCGATCTCCCGGCGGACCGAATCGAAGCAGGAAATTGTCACCGCTTCGGGGGTATCGTCTACGATCACGTCCACTCCCGCGGCCTGCTCGAAGGCCTTGATATTGCGCCCGTTGCGACCGACGATGCGGCCTTTCATCTCTTCGTTAGGCAGCGGCACCACGGAAGAAGTCACTTCGGAGACGTGCTCGGAGGCCACGCGCTGGATGGCATCCGCGATCAGTTTGCGGGCCCGTTTTTCGCCCTCTTCGCGCGCTTCCGCTTCGATCTGCCGGTAGATGCGGGCCATATCGGCGCGGGCTTCCTTCTCGACTGCGGCGAACAGTTCCTTCTTAGCCTCATCCTGGGTCAGTTGCGAGATTTGCTCCAGGCGCTCGACCTGCGACTCGACCATGGTCTCAACCTCGTTGGCCCGACGGTCTATAGCAGACTGGCGCTTGTTCATGGTTTGTTCGCGCTGCTCCAGGCGGTCGGCCCGGCTGTCCAGCTCCGAACGGCGCTTGTCCAAGCGCTCGGTTTCACGGCTCAGCTCGTGTCGCCGCTCCTTGATCTCTCCTTCGGCGGCTTGAACGACCTTGCCAGCGCTCTCTCGCGCCTGCGACTCGATCAGTCGCGCCTGCTCACTGGCGCCCTTGAGAATGCTTTCGGCTTTCTGTTGTTGGTTCTCGATGGCTTTATCGGCCATGTATTTGTGGAACAAATATCCGGCTGCGATACCTAACCCAAGTGCCAGAACAGCTGTAATAATGGTAATGATCAGATTCATGCGATTTCCTCGTCATCAATGATTTGTTCTTCTCCCTCCGCGTGGGCTTCATTCCACAGGCGCTTGACAATCGGCGCAATATCGGAGTAGGAGAAACCGCGACGGGCCAGGAACTCGGACATTTTCTTGCGAAACTCGGTCCATTCTTGGCCCCTGAGCTTGCGTGCCTTTTTTTGGCCTGCTTCGTAGGCCAGGGCTTCATCGTCTATACCTTCGAGTGCGGACTCGATGGTATGGTCGTCGATGCCCTTTTGGCGGAGTTCCAGGGCCAGCGCCCGGCGTCCGCGGGGACGAAAGGTGCTTCGGTTTTCGACCCACGCGCTGGCAAATTTTTTGTCGTCGGCAAACCCTTCCCGGCGCAGACGCTCGAGAGTTTCCTCGATGACGGCGTCGGGTATTTCATGTTTGCTCAGGTTCTTTCGAATCTCATTTTCGGAACGCGCCCGGTAGCTCAGAAAGAGCAGGGCCTGCTGCATTGCACGTTCGCGAGAATCTTCAGCTTGTAGTTCTGCGATCTTTTCTTCGCCCAGCATCTGCCCGACTTGTAGCCATGCAGCCACGATGCGGGCCAGCCCAAAGGCGAACTCTCCATCCAGGTAAACGTTGACCCGGTTCGGGTTGTTCTTCTGGACCTGGATCGCCGTAATTTTTTTCATAATCCTTTCCCCTCCTGCCCCTCCCCTTTTCGAAGGAAATCGGGGAGGCCGGGTGGGGTTAAAATACACGCAGCCGAAGCGCGTTGAGTGGCCTCGGCTGCGGAGAGAGTCTGGGTTGTGCGTGCAACCCCCGGGTCCAGAAAGGTGCGGGGTGGTACAGGTAGATTAACCAGCGTGACGGTTCAGGTCACGACATAAACCATATCGCTTTAAGAAGTCGTAATTTCGATTGGCTGTCCCTAAACCGACTAAACCAGGACACGTGACTTCCAAAATCTCCCGTTACCAGGATGATCGTACAACAGTTTCCAGAGTTTCGTTAGCAAACCAGTGGCCGCTCATAACGCGGCAGAAAATGACAAAATAATTGTCAGTATTATACATGAAATTTGTGTAAATTTCCTTTTTCGTGCAAAACTTTTACCGCAGTTATGTGTAAGTATATATACCGGTACCGAAACCCCACCAAGGTTGGCGGTGTAACCACGCATAGTCGGGATCATCGGTACTGGCAGGAATCAGAATTAATAGTGACAAATGCTACTATGAAGTATAAATATCTCATGGAATAATCATGTGGTATCGCAACCGGTAATGGATGTTGAGATGTTCTCCAGGCGAGTAGATGCTTGGTAACAACCACAACCATTGCATCCGGTTGCGGCGCCTGTACAAATAGAAAAGAAATTGGAGGAGTTATGGCAACATTTACCCGCGAAGAAGCGCTTGAATATCATCGATTAAAGGGGAAGCCAGGAAAGGTGGCAATCGTACCTACCAAACCGATGGATACACAGCGTGATCTAAGCCTGGCATACTCGCCGGGCGTGGCTGTCCCTGTGTTGGAAATCGAGAAAGACCCTGAACTTGCCTACGAATACACATCAAAAGGTAACCTGGTGGCAGTGGTCAGTAATGGTACGGCCATTTTGGGATTGGGCGACCGGGGCGCGCTTGCTTCCAAGCCGGTGATGGAAGGCAAAGGTGTGCTTTTTAAGAAGTTTGCGGATATAGATGTCTTCGACATCGAGTTGAACAGCCATGACCCTGATGAGATCATCAAGGTTGTGGCTGCCATTTCTCCAACCTTTGGCGGTATCAATCTGGAAGACATCAAAGCGCCGGAGTGCTTTTATATAGAAGAAGAACTCAAAAAGATGCTGAATATCCCGGTCTTCCATGACGACCAGCATGGAACCGCTATCATATCCTCCGCTGGCCTGGCAAACGCACTGGAAGTTGTGGGAAAGAAACACAGTGAGATCCGCCTGGTAATTTCGGGCGCGGGCGCATCCGCCATCTCTTGTGCAGAACTGGCGATCCGCTGGGGTGTACAGCGCGAGAACATCATGCTGGTGGATACGCGCGGCGTGGTTTACAAAGGCCGCACGGATGGAATGAATAAATATAAAGACCGCCTGGCTGTCGATGATAAAGGACACCGCAGCCTGGCGGACGCTGTCCAGGGCGCGGATGTGTTCTACGGGCTCTCGGTGGCTAACGTCCTCACACCCGATATGGTCAAATCCATGGCTTCTGACCCGATCATCTTTGCGATGGCCAACCCTGACCCGGAGATCAAACCCGAACTGGCGCACGAAGCACGTAACGACGTGATCATCGCCACCGGCCGCTCGGATTATCCGAACCAGGTCAATAACGTGCTTGGTTTCCCGTTCATCTTCCGTGGCGCGCTGGACGTGCGCGCCAGGGCCATCAACGAAGAAATGAAGTTCGCTGCCTCCCAGGCTCTGGCTGCGCTGGCCAAGGAAGATGTGCCCGATTCCGTGCTGCGGGCTTACGGGAAAGAAAGTCTCAAGTTTGGTCGCGAGTACATCATCCCAACCCCGCTCGATCCGCGCGTATTGTTGTGGGAGGCTCCGGCTGTGGCCGGGATGGCGATGGAAACAGGCGTTGCGCGCAAGATGATCGACATCGACGAGTATCGCGAGCAGTTGAGATACCGCCAGGGCAAGGGAGAACAGGTGCGCTATTTCTTCCAGAATCAGGCCCGTTTGTCTAATGGCACGAAGCGGATCGTCTTTGCCGAGGGGGAAGAGCCCAAGGTCATCCGCGCTGCGGTCCAGATCACGGATGAGAAGATCGGCGTCCCGATTTTGATCGGTCGCCCGGATGTCATCCAGCGTGCCATCGAAGAGCTTGGACTGGTTTATTCTCCTGAGATTGTCAACCCTCTTGATTTCGAGAAGCACGAGCAATACACACAGGCATATTATGAATTACGCGGTCGAAAAGGCGTCACTTATGCCATTGCGCGCAAGCGCATCCGGGATGTCAATATCCTCGGTCCGCTGATGGTCAAGATGGGCGATGCGGATGCGTTTGTCTCAGGCTTGACTTACGATTATCCGGATGTGATCCGCCCGGCGCTGCGGATACACCACACCCGCGCAGGCGCGACACGCGCCGCCGGCGTGTACATCATGATCGTGGACGATCGCGTTTACCTCTTCACGGATGCCACCGTCAACATCGACCCGACTGCTGAAGACCTGGCCGAGATCGCCTGCCTGGCAGCAAATTTTGCCAAGAAGATCGATCTCGAGCCGCGGGTGGCTTTCCTGTCGTTCTCGAACTTCGGCTCCACGCCGCACCCGCTCTCGGAGAAAGTTGCCCGGGCGGTCAAACTTGTGCGAGAGCGCTGCCCCGACTTCCCGTTCGATGGTGAGATGCAGGCCGATACGGCAGTTGTGCCAGAGATCATCGACGAGCGCTACCCGTTCAGCGCGGTCAGGGATGCCAACGTGCTGGTCTTCCCCTCGCTCGAGTCGGCTAACATTGCCTACAAACTAGTAGCCCGCCTCGGCAACGCCAAAGCCATTGGCCCGATCCTGCTTGGCGTGGGCGCGCCCGTCCACGTGATGCAGACCGGCGATGAAGTGACCGATATCGTCCAAATTGCGTCGGTCGCTGTGATGGATGCGATGGATCGGGAATAGATCGTAAAACGTAATTTGCGATTCGGAATAAGGGACTCTCGGAAACGGGAGTCCCTTTATGCATGTCCGTATGGGTATAACATGCCCGCATGGGTATAACATGCCCGTATGGGTATAACATGCCCGTATGGGTATAATAGTTTTTATGCGCACGATCCTCAACCGGACCCTTATCCTGCTCGCCGTTACCGGACTTATATTCGCACCCCCGGTGTTGACCGGATCTGCTGAAATAGAGCGGGCACGATCGGTTACGGATCATGTTCAAAAAGCTCGTCATTATGAAAGAGCTGCCCGGTTATTGCCCTGGCGGAATGATTTATGGGGGTTGGCTGGCGAAGCAATCTACGCTTCGGGAAATTTGTCTGATTCCATCCCTTATTTGGAAAAAGCCAAAGATACTGAATCCTTATCAGGATTTGGATGGGATATCCTGGGCCATTCTTATTGGCAAGCGGGCGAGCATGAAGCTGCTCTCGATAGCTGGGAAAGTGGATTGGAAACGCACCCGCAATATTTTGAATTTTATTCCCGCCTGGGAATGGCTTACAGGGAAAAAGGGGATTTCAATGCCGAACGGTCTGCCATCGAAAACTGGCTTGCGCATGAGGCTGGTTCCGGTCGTACCAGCGATTATCTGGGAACGAGCTCAGCCGCATTCCATTACCGCTTCGGCCAACTGCTTTCAATATCCGACCCGGATCGCGCCCTGGAAGAGTTCCTGCTTGCCGCGTCACTGGACCCCGAATTCGACCCCGCAGTAGAGACCATGCGCACAACGCTTAACCTGGCTTCGCTCGCAACGGACGAATCCAGCAAACTGGTGATCGTCGGCCGCGGGCTGGGGCTGGTGGGCGAGTGGCCGTTAGCGCTGGAGGCATTCCGTCAGGCTGTGGCTGCGGACGGGGAGAATGCCGAAGCCTGGGCCTGGATGGGCGAAGCCGAGCAGCAACTCGGTCGGGATGGGCGCGCGGAACTGGACACAGCCCTGTCGCTTGAGCGGACAAATCCTGTCGTCCGTAGTCTACGCGGTGTATATTGGATGCGTCAAGATCGCGGGAATCAGGCGCTGGCTGAATTTCTGCTGGCGGCGGAATACGATCCGGACAATCCTGCCTGGCAGATCTCGATCGGCGATGCCTACGCCCAACGCGGTGATTTGCAGGCCGCATTAAGAGCGTATTCACGCGCCACCGAGATGGATCCAACAGATGCCACCCTCCGGCTCCTGCTGGCGGCGTTCAGCACTCGTTACAACATGCAGGTCGAGGATGTCGGGTTGCCTGCGGCACGAATGGCGGTCGAATTGTCCGGGGATGACCCGCTGGCGCTGGATATGCTCGGTTGGACGCAGGCGCTGCTGGGGCGATATGACCAGTCTCAGCTAGCGTTGGAGCATGCCCTTGAAATCGATCCGGATTTTGCGCTGGCGCATCTGCACCTTGGCATGGTTGCCATGCAATTAGACGATTGGAGCGCCGCGCATAATTCTTTGCTTCAGGCGCGTGACCTGGATATGGGCGGCCCGGTGGGGGAGCAGGCGCAACTGTTGTTGAACCAGTATTTCCCGTGAAGGTCTGGAGTCGAAAGTCTTCGCGGAGCATCCTGTAAGGGCCCGACTTTCATTGATCCTTGTACTTAAACGTCTCCAGACGCTGGTTGATTGACACATTTAATCTTTCACCGCACATCGTCTCGATATCCTTCGGGAGAGCACGCAGAGATC
>JAABUE010000128.1 GCA_011389535.1 Anaerolineales bacterium | reverse complement strand
GAGGATACGTGCTACGCTGGGGGTGACGCCGTCAATGTAGAACTGGAAATCGCCATGGGTGGACTCGATCCAACCCGCGTTGAGAAGGGTGATCGCCGGATGGAAGATCGCTCCCATGTTGTTCAGACCGGTATGTAACACGTCTACCCCATCGATGAACTGGGGGTAAGCAGGTTGAATGGATTCCAGGACACATTGTGTTTTGATCGCGGGCAAAGCAGCCAGCGGCACCGCCTCTTTTATTCGGAAGATGCGCGATTGCGCCGGACCTTCAGCGCGGCTGGCGTAGATGAACGTCTCGGCCTCGGCCACGATGAAATCGGCCTGGCAACCGCAATCGCGCAATACCTTATTGAACTCAATCGCGCCGCAAGTCCGGCCCGGGTGCAAAATGACGATCTGTCCATCCTGGAGGAAAGGGGCCATCTTGGCCGCGATGGCGCCATGGGCCGAAGACGGCAAAACAACCATCAGTACCTGCGCGTGATGAACGGCCTTTTCCATGTCCGCTGTGACCAGCGCCAGGCGCGCGAAACCGTGAGGACCGCCTTCGCCGCTTTCCAGGTCGATACCTTTACGGGCTTTTATACCGTCTATGTGTTCGGGGGTCCGGTTATACAAACCGACATCACAACCCATTAGGGCAAGGTGCGCAGCCATCGCGCGCCCGCCATGACCGGCGCCTATTATGGAGTATCGTTGAATGTTTGTCATGCTGCCCTCCTTGGAAGCAAACTATCGCAAAAATGATGGGGTGTTCGCCACGGAGTCACCCCGGCCCGACCGGCAGCGCCGGGGTGACTCCGTGTCTCGGTGGCTGTTTTCTTCTACCGCTTGGGAGTTTCTGTTAGAAACAGTTAAATCAAAATTAAGAGAGATATTTTTCCAGTCGCTCCTGTTCTGAAAGCGGATTTCCGTCGGCAGCTACGACGATACAGGCGCCGCGCTCATCGATGCGGGTGATGATCTCACCGCGGGCGTAGTCGTTGCTGCCCAGCTGCGGGGCGTCCATGATGCCCAGGGAGACGGACTGAGCCAAGGTGGCGGGATCGGTCCAAGGGTCCGGCACGGAGGCGGGGGCAATCGCTTTGATCGCCTCCAGCGTGACCCGGGCCTGCTCCACCAGCTCGACTTTTCGGGCCATCACGTCCGGGTCCGCCGTCAAATCCGGCTGGCCCATCGCATTCTCGATGGCGCGCCTTGCCATGCTTGCCGCCTCGATCACATCCTGCCCCGTGGCGGCATGGTCAGCTTCGGTGTGCCCGACGATATGGATGATATCCGGCCGCAGCGCCATTTGCAGGTAAATGCTGGCCGAAAGGTGCGCCCGCGCGGCGTTGACCTCCACCGGGTAACTGAGCAGGCCGGTGCGGGTTTGTTTGTAGATTTGGAACCGGCCCCCCTCGGTCCCCCCATGTTCCGCTGAAGTTCGCGGAACATGGGGGGAGGACAGGGGGGCTATCAGCTCCAACACCGCCAGCATCTTGGCCAGGTCCATCTTGTCGGAGAGTTCGGCCGGGCTGTTGAACATCAGCTGCGCGATGTAATCCCCCACGCCGAAGGCGCGCGCATTGTAGGCCGCCAGGAATGCCGAGACAACAAAGACCACATCCGGCGCGTCGCGCATACCCCAGTGGTGCGGCTCGTTGAGCTCCACCGGGATGCCGCGCTGGCCGTAAAAGGCCATCACCTTCTGGTGCTCGCGGATCGAGCCTTCCAGGTCCCAGGGACCGCGCCCGTCCATCAGGTTGAACCAGAACAGCGGGATGGCGCACCAGGCGATGTTGATGGTATCGACGTACATTTCAGCCAGTTCGATGAAATCGTCGGTGCCCGAATAAGTCCGCAGCAAGGGGAAATTGCCTCTGCGGCTGGCCTGGTACAGCGCGCGGTAATCGTCCGGGCTGCGGACGGGTACGCCGCCCGCTCCCGTGCGGCGGGGGTCCTGGCGCTCCGGGTGGAAGAAATTCGCCTGCGCATCCTGGTCGATGCCCAGAGAGATCACGTCCAGCGCTTTGGCTTCGGCGATCTGTTCGATGCCCTCGAGCGTGGCTTCCATGGTGGGCAAACCGAAGTGATGGCGCAGGATCGGGTACGGGGATTTCCAACGAATACGCTCCACGGTGGTCTGCGGGATTTCATCTTCGCGCATCTCCTGCGTCTGGCCCTTGAGATAGCCCAGCACCTCCTCGACAGGTTCCGTGCCGTCGAAGGAGCGCTCGAAGAATCCGATCTTTTCGGCGCGCTCCACCACCGGCGGCGTGCCGCCGAACACAAAACGGACCCCGCTCTCGTGCAGTTCGGAGGCTTCCTCGGCGAACTGTCCCAGCAAGCGCTCCCCGGTTTCCGGCGTTAAGCGGTACGAAACACCGACCAATACCTGGTCGCCGTCCGCTTCGGCCTGCGCCTGCCGGACGGTATCCAGCATCTTTTTGGGAGGGACGGCCGGGCCAAGGAAGACGGTATTCCAACCGGCCTGCTTCGCCAGCCGTAAAAACTTGGAAACACCGGCCACGTGGACACATTCGCCCAGCGCGCCAGCGATGACAGTCTTCATAGTGCTCCTTTCTCTGATTCTAAGGTATCAGAAAGTGTTGGATATCACAATATGCAATAGTCAGACTGTCATTTCGACCGAAGGGAGAAATCCTTTCCACGGCGCAGAGAAGATTTCTCCTCCCGCTGGTCGTCGAAATGACAAGGCTCTACTGCACCGGCGCGCCCTTGGTGCGTCCCATCCAATCCAACTGGGCCAGTTCGCCAAAATGTTCTTTGAAGATGCGGTAATACATCAACTCTTCTTTGCTGTTCAGCTTCCATCCATTGGGAAGGTTGCGTTCGCCCTGGAAGTCCGCATCGTGGACGGTAGATTCGGCGTAGTCTGACAGCAGCTCCTGCACGCCGGCGCCCTGCCAGAACTTGGCTTTCGGCCGCCATAACACGGATTCAGGCACAATATCCTCCACGGCCTTGCGCAGGATCCATTTTTCGACCGGCGCTCCATTCCCGCGATAGAGCTTGTACTCGGGCGGGATGCTGAGGGCGTATTCCACCACATCGCTGTCGGTGAAGGGCACAAAGGGAACGACGCCATGCGCCTGGGCGCTGCGGTCCACCCGCTGGAGAGCGGTGTTGTGCAGGCGCATGATGATGTCCTCGCACTCTGCAGGGATCTTATCGGCCGGTAAATCCTTGATGTAGTCATAGCCGGCAAACAGTTCGTCGCCGCCTTCCCCTGAGAAGACCAGGCCAACGTAATCGGCGACCATCCTGGAGGTCAGGTAGTTGGTGATCGAGGAGCGCACCAGCAGGGCATCGAACGATTCGAGATGGTAGATCACTTCGGGCAATGCGGCCAGCAAATCTTCCAGGGTAACGATCAAGACGTGGTGCTCCGTCCCCAGGAATTCGGCCATCTGGCCGCCATAGTCCACGTCAGGCGCGCCTTCCACGCCGCTGACGAAGGAATGCAGCACGCGGACGTGCGGCCGGGCCAGCGCAGCAATCGCCGACGAGTCCACGCCGCCGGAGAGCCAGGTCCCCATCTCGTCGGCGGCAACCCGCCGGATGATAGCCTCTTCCAGCTTCAGGCGCAGTCCCGCAGCGATCTGGTTCACATCGGTATAGGGTAGCTTCCCGGTTCTGATCTTTCGAAAGCTCGTGAAACCGCCTTCCGGTGTGTACCATGTCCCGGGAGGAAACTCGTGCACATCGTCCGTCACGGTCAGCAAGGCTTTGACTTCGGAGGCAAAGGCCATTGAACCATCCAAATTCCCGTAATACAGCGGCTTGACCCCCAACATGTCGCGCGCCAGGAACAGTCCATTGGCTGAGACAGCCGCCAGCGCAAAGGGTTCTGTACGTTTGGAAAGGGAATCCGGTTCGGGGAAGGGAACAGAAACGCCATCCCAGACGGCGTTCATCTGCAATGAGAGCGGCATGGGAAGTGCCTGGTCATCGTGCCAGGCGGCCTGCATGGTGACATCTCGTTTCTCGAGCATTTTCGCGCGGTCTCTGCCGCGATGGGAAATCTTCCCGAGCATTTCGACCACGTCATGCTGACGCCCGGGCAGGGCGATGCCTGCGATACCTGCCATGATAAAACCTCCTTGATCAGGTAAGTGGTGTAACGATTCGATTAACGGCACCCAAAAGGGGCTGATTCGCAATAAACCGGGGAACTGTCAGACGTACAACGATGATCTAACTTGCGTTGCCTGTCGTGTCCCCGAGGTGGGAAAATTATAACATAAGGGTGAATTGCACAATCGATTGTCCCCTGCAAACATGAACTCAACGTAAGTGAAGGTGTGTTTATTCTACCCGCCCTGTGGATAACATTTTATTAATTATGCTCAGGGCATTTTCGATCTCGTTTTCAGCTTGAATCTTATGTCCAAGCTCAACTGCTCTTTGCCGCACTTGCGGGTCGCCGACACCAAGGCGAATCGCTTGCCGTAATTTCTCCACTGTCAATTTCTTGTATGCAATGGGTTTAGGGCCTACTCCCAACTCGGCAATACGTTCTCCCCAATAGAACTGGTCAAACACAAATGGAATCGCGCAGGAGGGTACACCTGATCGAAAGCCAAAGGCAGTTGTACCGGAACCGCCATGATGAATGATCATCGCCATTCGCGGAAACAACCAGCTATACGGGACATAGTCAATCTTGAAAACATAGTCGGACAAGGATTTACTTCCAAGATTTCCCCATCCCGTATGGAGAATGCCGCGTTGTCCGCTTTGTTTTAGGGCTTCTAAAATGATGTTTGTGGCTCGCTGCGGGTCTTTCACTGGCATGCTTCCGAAACCAATAAACACGGGCGGGCTGCCTGCTTCTATAAACGCGGACAAATCGCCTGGCGGTTCCCAATGCTTATCTTCTGGAAACCAATACCCCATCATGTGGATATGTTCGCTCCAGTCGCTCGGGCACTGTACCACATGGCGGCTGAACCCGTTCAAAATTGGGATCTTGCGCGTTCCTAATCCTCCAAAGTAACCGCTGATCGGAAGCGGAGGTAGATCGAGAATTTGTGTACGCCAACGATTAATGACTGGGCGAAACATCTGCCATGCCATCTGTTCGCCCACAAAGTATGTAGCCTTGTTATAGCCCGGGAGGGGAAGTTTTGGGAACCCCATGAGTGGAAACAGCCGGGTTCTTGCCAGTGGAATTACAGCCGCCAGCGCCATGGGCACACCATATTTTTCCGCCAGATCAAAACCATATAACCCCGCTGGTAATTGATTTATGATAAGGTCGGTTTCACCCAGGTGAGGGGCGGACAAATCACGGGCATACCCTTCTGCTAGAGAGCCAAAAGACCGCATAAGCCTGAGCATGTCCGCCCCTGCATTGGCGACCAATGCCTGTGCATTCCCATGAATAGGGTGAAAATCCAGCTCATTTTCGGCGACCAGAGGTGCGAAACTCTCAAAGGTAATAAAACGGACCTGGTGCCCGGCAGATTTTAGCCCATAGCCAAGCGCGGCATAGGGTTGAACGTCACCTCGTGAGCCCAGTGCAAGGATTGTTATGTGCATGGAAGGTATTTTGAGTGTTGCGCTTACTGTTTGCGTTATCGTTCCGTAAAGGAACTAAGCTTGTCCTGTTTCATTTCAATAGCCACAATTAATGTCCGTGTTGTTGAGGGTGAGTGTAGTTTTCGTTTACAATACTCTTTTTGCCTTTCACTTACTCCCCATCTAACTCTTCCACAATATTCTCGAACTGCAACAAGGCCGCCTGTAGACTAGCCACAATTTCCTCAGCCAGCACATCTGGATTGGGCAAATTTTCCGTATCTTCCAGTGACTCGTCCTTCAGCCAGAAAATATCCAGGCTGACCTTGTCGCGCTGCATGATCTCATCGTAAGTGAAGGCACGGAAGCGTTCGCTCTCCTGACGTTGGTGGCGGTTCCCGGGATTGTAGCACTGGACAAAATCTTTCAGATCTTCGTAGCGCAAGGTATTGGTCTTCAGCGTGAAGTGTATGTTGGTGCGTAGATCGTAGATCCAGACCTTGTCTGTCCAGGGTTTTTCGCGACCGGGCTTTTTATCGAAGAAGAGCACGTTGGCCTTGACGCCCTGGGCGTAGAAGATGCCGGTCGGCAGCCGCAGCAGGGTATGGACATCGTACCCTGCCAACAACCGCCTGCGGACCGTCTCGCCGGCCCCGCCCTCGAAAAGCACATTATCCGGCACGACCACCGCGGCGCGGCCATGGATTTCCAGCAGAGTAGCAATGTGCTGCACAAAGTTGAGCTGCTTATTGCTGGTGCTTGCCCAGAAATCATCGCGTTCGTAGGTCAAGGCATCCCGCTCGGCCTTGCCCTCCCCGTTGACGATGGTCACGCTGCTCTTCTTGCCGAAAGGCGGGTTGGTCAGCACCATGTCGAAGCGTTTACCGGGGTCGGAGATGAGCGCATCGTTCACTTCAACCGGCGATTCTTCACCGCCGATCCCGTGCAGGTACAGGTTCATCACGCACAGCCGGGCGGTGTTATCCACGATCTCCCAGCCTTTGAAGGTCCGTTCGCGCAGCGCATGCTTTTGGTCACGGTCCAGATTATAGTGATGAGAGATGTAATCGTGCGCCGCCAGGAAGAAACCGCCCGTCCCGCAGGCCGGATCGCTGAGAGTCATCCCTGGCTCGGGACGCATGACCTCGACCATGGCCTTGATCAGTGGACGTGGCGTGAAGTATTGCCCGGCGCCGCTCTTGGTGTCTTCCGCGTTCTTTTGCAGCAAGCCTTCGTAGATCTCGCCCTTGATGTCGATGTCCAGCCCCATCCATGTTTCTTCGTCGATCAGGGCGATCAGGCGCTTGAGCTTGGCCGGGTCCTGGATGCGGTTCTGCGCCTTGCGGAAGATGATCCCCAGCATCCCGCCGCTTTTGCCGAGTTCAACCAGCGTTTCCCGGTAGTGGTTCTCTAGATCGCTGCCGTCCCGGTTCCGGAAGGAAGGCCAGTCATATGCTTCCGGGAT
>JAABUE010000127.1 GCA_011389535.1 Anaerolineales bacterium | reverse complement strand
GCCCACACTCAGCAAAAGAGCCCAATTCCAGCGCCGGCTGTAAAGATAATCTAAGGGGATTTTGATAATTTGCGCCAGGAGCCAGGCAGTCAACATCGTTATCAGGACACGGTTTTCAAAGACAGCACCCAGGTTCATGGACTATTCTCCGGCTTCAAACTCGATCAATTCATCGCCTGACAACTGACGGACCTTAAGTTCCGCTCCATCGAGCAGTTCGCTGCAACGCTTGACCAATGCCTGCCCCCGTTCGAACAGCGACATCGCATCTTCGAGTGAATTCCGGGAGGCATCCCCCTCCAACACATTGACGACGGTCTCCAACTCGGTAAAGGCTTCTTCATACGTCAATTCTTCAACAGGTTTTGCAGATAAAGTTTTTGACACTATGACTCCTTATCTTTCGAAACAACTGCGCCAATCGTACCATCGCTGACGCGGATCTGTATTCCATCCCCGGATTTCGCCTGGTTAACCCGGCTGACCAGCTTGCCGTCCGCCTGGCGCGTGACCAGGGCATAACCGCGCCCCAGCACGGCCAACGGGTTGAGGGATTCCAAGCGGCGCTCAAAACCTCTCAGTTGGGATTTATCCAGCGCCAGGCGATGTTGCAATGCAGACAGTTCCCGGCGGGTGAAGTCGTCCAGGCGCTGCCGGTCGGTCTGGATGCGGCGCAGGGGCGAGACAAAGCGTAAGCGGGCGGTTGAGGCGGCGAGTCCGTTTTGATGCGCGGCCAGCAGGCTGAGGGCCGAGGCAGTGAGGCGGGTTTTAATCCCTCGCAAATAAGCGCTCAAATCAATGATCGTAATGGGCGTCGCCAGCTCGGCGGCGGCTGTCGGGGTGGGTGCGCGCAGGTCGGCGGCAAAATCGCACAGGGTGAAGTCAGTCTCGTGACCCACCCCGCTGATCACCGGCGCGCCGGAAGCAGCCACTGCCCTGACAACGCGCTCGTCATTGAAAGCCCACAAGTCCTCAATGGAACCACCGCCGCGCGCCAGCAGGATAACTTCCGGCTGGAAAAGGTTGAGGCTTGCAAGCGCATTGACCAGCTTAGGTGGGGCTTCATCTCCTTGCACAGGGGAGGGCGCCAGAAGGACTTCGACCAACGGCAGGCGGCGGCGCAGCGTATTGAGCATATCGCGCAGGGCCGCTCCGGTGGAAGAAGTGACGATCCCGATCCTGCGTGGCAGTTCAGGGATAGGTCGCTTGCGCCCGGGGTCGAACAGGCCCTCGGCCTCGAGCAATGCTTTCAGGCGCAGAAACTCCTGGTAGAGCAGGCCCTCTCCCCGCGGGCGGATGAGATCGGCATAAAACTGGTACTGTCCCTGCGGCTCATAAACGCCGATGCGGCCATGGGCTTCGATCTCCATCCCATCTTGCAGGGGCAGGGTCAGGCGGCGGGCATCGCCCTTCCACATGACTCCTCGCAGCGAAGCACCCGCGTCTTTGAGCGAGAAATAAATGTGCCCGGAAGCCGGCCGCCCCAGGTTGGAGAGCTCGCCCTGCACCCAGACATCCTGCAAGACCACGTCTGACTCCAGCAGGGTACGGATGTGCTGGGTAAGGCGGGAAACCGTCCAGGTGACAGAGGCGAATAACGAGGGTTGAGACATTTTCGAAAGGATACTCCATTCTTAGTGGTCTTACAAGTCTGAAGAGTCGAATTAGTCTAACAAGTCCAAGGTATCATACTCGCTCCGCAAATCTATCAAACCTGCCAGACTTATAGGACTTTTAGACCTGTTAGACGCATTCTTGTTTCTCTGCTACAATCGCCAAATCATGAAGCGGATCTGGTCTCCCTGGCGGATGAAATATATCGAAGGCCACGAAGGACAGGAAGGCTGCATCTTTTGCAATGCCCTGGCGCAGCCCGACAACGAGGAAAACCTGATCATCAAACGCGGTACTTTAGCGTTCGTCATTTTGAACCTGTATCCATATACGAGCGGCCATATCATGGTGGCGCCGGTGGCGCACCAACCATCTCTCGAATTTCTCGATCCTGACTCGCGCGCCGAGGTGATGGAACTGGTCGCGCAATCCATGGTGGTCTTGAAAGAGATCTATCGTCCGCAAGCCTTCAACATCGGCGCAAACATTGGGGAGGCAGCCGGTGCCGGAGAACCGGGGCACGTGCACCTGCACGTTGTCCCTCGCTGGACCGGGGATACGAATTTTATGTCCACACTGGGCGAAACGCGCGTATTGCCCGAGGCGTTGGAAGATACCTACAAGCGAATCAAAGCCGGCTTCGAACGTTAACTTAACCGGCTTTCCTCAATTGAATCATGGAGAAGTATGCTCAAAAAAATATATTCTTATCTTTTAACCGTCACAATTACCCTCGTTCTATTGAGCAGTTGCATTTCTGAAAAAAACAATACCCAAACATCCCCCGCTGAAAAAACCGTCGCGCCGACTGAAAAAACCGCTATCACCCTGGAGCCCACCCCAATCTCTGAACCGGTTCCGCCAGCGACCGAACTATCGAATCCTGTTCCACAACCCACATTATCGCCGTCCACCTTTGGACCTCAGGAAGAAGATTTTCCGGAAGATGTCAACCCATTAACGGGAATGCAGGTCGCTGATGCTTCCCTGCTCGAACAACCCGCTCTGCTGCTCTCGATCACCCACTTCCCGCCCGAGGTACGCCCGCAGGCAGGCCTGTCCTTCGCGCCCTGGGTTTTTGAGTATCTCATCGCCACCGGGACCACCCGCCTCGCGGCCGTATTTCACGGGCAGGTCCCTTATCCTGAAGCACCCCTGACCGGTGGTTGTGAGATCCGCATAGAGCCCTTCCAGCAGGATGCGATCCTGTTAGGGAACCGCGTCTGGCTGGACCAAAACGCCGATGGCGACCAGTCGCCCGAGGAACGGGGTGTGGGCGGCGTATGCGTCAAACTCTACGATGAAGATGGACAACTCATCCAGGAAACCAGCAGCGACTCCAACGGTTACTACGCTTTCAATGTTGGTCCGGGGACACATTCAGTCGAATTCGTCAAGCCCGAGGGCTGGGAGTTCACGGAACCAAACGTGGGTCTGGAAAACAAGGACAGTGACGCCGACCAGGCCACAGGGCGGATCGATGCGGTTCAGGTGGAGGCTGACGTTCGTCTCTGGGACGCCGGCCTGATCCCCCCTTCGGGGACGTTACCGTTGATCGAACCGGATCCAGCCGACCTTCCGCCCGCACAGGTTGGCCCCATCCGTTCGGCGCGTCTGCTCCATATTCACCTTCAGAATTTGCTGCAAGATAGCTGCCTGATCTACGCCGGGGCAACTGACGAGATCGAAAATGCCCTCCCCGCCTGTGCAATGGAGTTCAAAAGAGGCGCCGGGCCCGGAGGCAGTATGCTCGATATTTCACGCTTTGTGGCGATCTCGGAGCAGAACACCCGCAACAAAGGCAGCGATTTCAACTACGCAAACAATCTCTTTTCAGAAGATATGCAGGTGGGAGGACAAACCGCCACGCAGGTGGACATGTTCTTCTCAGTGTTGAACCAGAGCAGATGGGTTTATGACCCGGCTTACCAGGGCTGGCTGCGCTATGTGGACAATACCAGCGAACGGACCGAATTCCACGTAGATACTGACCGGCTGTCAGGCCGCCAACTTTATTTCGAAAACCTGATGGTTTTGTTCGTAGAGCACGAGGTATTGGCGCCCCGCATCATCGACATGTATCTGCAACAGGGGCAGGCAGGGAGCGGATTTGCGTTCCGAGACGGGCAAATGTTCGAAATCAATTGGAACACCCGCTCGGGCGAGTATGAGAAAAAGTCCGGACTTCGCCGCCCGATTGCCTTTTTGGACAAAGAGGGGAATCCTTTCCCGCTGCGGCCCGGTCGCTCGTGGATCATCATCGCAACCCCGTACTCCGCTTACACTCAGAGTGAGCCAGGAACGTGGAGGTTTCGCATTTACGCGCCGCCGGGAGCAGGCGATTACTAATATTTCAGGAAAATGTCCGTAACCGGTGGGTGCGGACATTTTATTTTCCGACCAGAAGTGACAACCATCCCTTTCCTTTTTGACTTGTTCCAATATACAGGATTTACACAGGTGAACGGAAAAAGCCCGAAAATAAGGGTGCGTGCTACACACGCACCCTTATTTTCGGTATCTTTTTGCGAACTGTGTAAGTCTTATATACTTTTGGGAGGCAAAAACGCTATAATAACAGTAACGTTATCGCCATAAGTATAAAACAGGAGAATATTGATGAGCAAAGAAAATGAGGCTGTCATCCTTTCTGCCACGCGTACGCCAATTGCAAGGTTTCAGGGAGGCTTGAGCAGCATGCCGGGGACAAAACTGGGGGCAGTGGCAGTCAAAGCAGCCGTTGAACGAGCGGGGATCGAGAACAAAGCAGACATCGACGAGGTCTTCATGGGGATGGTCGTCCCTGCCGGGCAGGGACAGGCGCCCGCTCGCCAGGCTGCTATCTTTGCCGGGCTGCCGGCAACGGTCAGCGCGACGGCGTTCAACAAGGTTTGCGGTTCCGGTCTGAAGACTGCCATGCTGGCCGCGCAGGCTGTCAAAGCCGGGGACGGGCAGTTGTTCGTATCCGGCGGGATGGAATCGATGACCCGCGCACCGTACCTGGTCCCCGGGCGAACCGGCGAGATCCGTTACGGCCACGTGGAGTTGAAAGACTCCCTGCTGCTCGACGGTCTGTGGGACCCATTCGAGGACTGGGCTATGGGCAACGCAGCTGACTTCATCGCCGAAGAGTACGAGGTTACGCGCGAAGCGATGGACCGCTATGCAGCCGAGAGCCACCAGAAAGCAGTGGCTGCGATTGAAGCCGGCAAATTCAAGGATGAAATCGTCCCGGTGGAAATCACGGGCCGCAAGGGCCAGGTCACCATTTTCGATACCGACGAAGGCCCGCGCCCGGATACTACCGTCGAATCTCTTTCCAAGCTGCGACCTGTCTTCCGCGCCGATGGCCGGGTCACAGCCGGAAACTCGTCCAGCCTGAACGACGGGGCGGCCGCGGTTGTAGTGGCCAGTCGCGCTTACGCCGAAGCGCACGGGCTGAAACCGATGGCGCGCGTGGTGGCGTACGGCCAGGCAGCGCTCGAGCCGAAATATCTCTTCGCCGCGCCCGGCAAGGCCATGCCGAAAGTGCTTGAAAAAGCCGGCTGGACTCTGGCCGACCTGGACCTGATCGAGCTCAACGAGGCTTTCGCCGCCCAGGTGCTGGCCAACGGCTACGAGCTGGCCGACCAGGGCTGGGACTGGAGCAAGGTCAACGTCAACGGCGGCGGGATTGCGCTCGGGCACCCCATTGGCGCGTCCGGCGCCCGCATTTTGACAACGCTCATCTATGCCCTGAAGGACCGCGGATTGAAGCGCGGTATGGCGAGCCTGTGTCTCGGCGGGGGAGAAGCCGTGGCGATGGCAATCGAGTTGGAGTAAGCGATGGACCGCGCAGAGATCGACGAGAAGATCGAACAGTACGGGCGCGGATTCGAGCTGTTGACCGCCGCGCTGGCCGAGGTCCCGTTTGAAGCCTGGTCATACCGTCCCGCACCGGATGAATGGAGCGTCCACGAGATCATCGTCCATATGGCGGACAGCGAATCCATGTCCGCGTTGCGGGCGCGCAAACTGATCGTCGAACCGGGCAGCATGCTGATGGGGTATGAAGAGGCGAAGTGGGCCGACGCGCTTGGTTACAAAGAGCAAAGCGCTGAGGATGCCCTGGAAATCATCCGGCTTGCCCGCCAGAGCACTTACGAGTTGCTCAAACGCCAACCCGACGAGGTTTTCAGGCACTCCGTGATCCATCCCGAGTATCCCGATCATCCGTACACTTTTGAGGGTTGGCTGAACATCTACGCCCGCCACATCCCCGACCATATCGAACAATTGAAAACAAGCTACCGGGCCTGGAAGGACAGCCAGGGATAAGGAAAACCTTATGGACATCAAACACATCTTCGTTGTCGGCGCAGGGACGATGGGCAACGGTATCGCCCAGGTTGCGTCCACGTCCGGTTACCGCGTCACCTGTATGGACGTTATGCCGGCCGCCCTTGAAAGAGCCCGGGCCACCATCGCAAAATCCACCGCCAAACTGCTCGAAAAAGAACGCATCACGATCTACCAAAAAGCTGCCACGGAGGGGATCGATTACGTCTCCGATTTTTCTACCGTCGCTGAAGCGGACCTGGTCATCGAAGCCGCATCCGAAAACCCCGAATTGAAATTCAGGATCTTCAGGGAAATGGACGAGATGGCGCGCGAAGGGGTCATCCTGGCGAGCAATACATCGTCTATCAGCATCACCAAGATTGCTGCAGTGACGGGTCGCCCGGATAAAGTCATCGGGATGCACTTCATGAACCCGGTCCCGTTGATGAAGCTGGTGGAAGTGATCCGCGGGCTGGGCACGTCAGATGAAACCACCCAGACGACGATAGAGGTCTGCAAAGTAATGGGCAAGGAACCGGTCGAGGCCAATGACTCGCCGGGTTTCATCTCCAATCGGATTCTATGCCCGATGATCAACGAAGCAATCTTTGCCCTGCAGGAGGGGATCGGTACACCGGAAGCGATCGACCAGGTGATGAAACTGGGTATGAACCATCCCATGGGACCGCTGGCGCTGTGCGACTTGATCGGCCTGGACGTGGTGCTTAACGTGATGGAGATCCTGCAGCGTGATCTGGGAGATGATAAGTATCGCCCGGCTTACTTGCTGAAAAAGATGGTAGACGCTGGGTATTTGGGTAGGAAGACAGGCAGGGGGTTCTACAAATATGATTGAGTGATCCGCTACTCTTCGCGAATGGGCGCCAATCTATCCTCTTTCGCCAAGATTAGCGAAGACTTGTCCTGAGCTTGTCGAAGGATTGGCGGATAAATGTCCCGCCGGGAGGGCAACATGAAAATCGAACTGCGCGAAATGACCATGAACGATTACGGGGCGGTCTACGCACTCTGGAAAGACAGCGAGGGACTCAAACTCAACAGCGAGGACG
>JAABUE010000126.1 GCA_011389535.1 Anaerolineales bacterium | reverse complement strand
ACCTCCTCCGGGAGTTTGGGAAAATAAGCCTGGGCATACAGGTCATAACGGGTATGGTTGGTAAATACGACCGGGATCTGGTAAGGCCTGCAATAGTTCAAGGCCAGCCGTCCGCTCAGGAAAGGATGGTGCACATGGACCACATCCATGTTTTGGAGCAGTTTTTTTGCTTCGCGAGTGTACCTCAGGGACAGGAAAAAGCCAGTATCGGCCAGGGGCAGGCCTGGGCTGCGATAGACGCGCGGTTCGTCGTCTAAGTGGTCGGGCTCGCTGAAGGTGAAAACGTATACATCGTGCCCGGCTTTTTCAAGATAACGTTTGTTCAGGTCGATGTAGTTGGTAATACCGCTTACGTAGGGCTTGTAAGCATCTGCCATCATGCCAATGCGCATGGTTCCGCCTTTTTAGTCTATCGTACGGCATGTAGGGGGTGACTGTCAAGTAAAATATGGAGTAGAATGGATGCCCCTGGAAAAATGGTCAAATTAATTTTGCGCGATAAAGAATATGAAGTAAAACCCGGTATGACGTTGCTCTCTGCGCTGGAGAAGTGCGGTATTTTATCGGAATCCGTGATCGCCGCCCGCGAAGGAGAATTGATCCTGGATGATGAGATTCTGAAGGACGGCGAGGTGATCAAGCTGGTGGCGGTAATATCAGGAGGGTAGGTGAACCGCAGAGTACGCGGAGCTCGCAGAGAATTAATTACTTTTTCTCTGCGCTCATTGCGCTTTCAGCGGTTAAATGGATCAGGTATGAAATGTAGAAAATGTGGTTCGAAGGCTTCGGTCAACATGCGCCAGCACAAACTGGCTTTGTGCAAAGAGCATTTTCTGGATTGGATTCCCGAGCAGACCGCGCGCTTCATCAAAAAATACGAGATGTTCACTCACCATGAAAAGGTGCTGGTGGCGGTTTCGGGCGGCAAGGATTCGCTGGCGCTGTGGGATATTCTTGTCCGACTGGGATATCAGGCGGATGGGTTGTACATTGGATTGGGAATAGACGGTGGGTTTGGTTATTCGTCCGAGTCGCATCGCCTGGCACAGAAGTTTGCGGATGAAAATGGCTTGCATCTCCACGTTGTAGACGTGGAAAGCGAATATGGACTGCCCGTCCCTGTCCTGGCGGATATCACCCATCGTGGCAAAGGACGTCCCTGCTCGGTTTGCGGGCTGGCCAAGCGACACGTGATGAACCGCATCGCCCGGGACCTGGGATATGCTGTGCTCGCGACAGGCCACAACCTCGACGACGAGGCTGCCGTGCTCTTCGGCAACACACTGAACTGGCTGGGTGATTACCTGAAGCGACAGGCCCCCGTCCTTCCCGAAACCCCGGGCCTGGCGCGTAAGGTCAAACCGCTGTGCCGTTTCTACGAGCGCGAGATGACAGCTTATGCCTTGCTGCGCAGCATCGAATATATTTACGAAGAATGTCCTTATTCGGCAGGTTCGAAAACAACCTACTACAAAGAATTGTTGAACCAACTGGAGACCGAACGCCCCGGCGCCAAATTGACCTTTTACACGAAATTCCTGGAAGCCCGCAAAGGAGGACTTTTCGGTGAGCCCGATACCAACCCGACCATGGAATTGCATCCCTGTACGAACTGTGGGCAGCCGACCTCCGCGCCCGGATTATGCTCATTTTGCCGTTTGATGGAAAGAGCTGCATCAGTTTTGCCAGGCACATCAAAATGAACGGGTTTACTACGTCAGGTACCATTTCGTTAGTGAAAAGTCCGAAAAATGGGTGCAGGACGTGCGTACGCACGTCCTGCACCCATTTTTCGGTTAATTTTTTTAAATCTTATCTATCTTGGTAGGAATTATGCTCATAATTACCACAACCGACGCATGGAAAGCAACACATCCGGAAGCGCAAATCGGCCTGCTAGAGATTTCAGGCGTGGACAATTCTCAGCCAGCTCCTGCGTTGGACCGGGAAAAGCTGGCCATTGAGGGGCGTTTGCGTGCGAAATATGCCGGCTTTTCCCGCGAGGACTTTCTGGAACTGCCTGTCATGCAGGCGTATCACCGCTATTATCGCAAGTTCGGCTACACTTATCATGTCTTGCTGCAATTGGAGTCGGTAGCGCTTAAGGGGAAATCTTTACCGAAAGTCTCGCCGCTGGTGGATGCGAATTTTGCGGCTGAATTGGATACGCTTATCCTGACAGCCGGGCATGATGTTGCTCTCCTCGAAGCGCCGGTCCTGATCGATGATGCTCGTGAAGGGGATGAAATCACCCAGATGGGAGGCGGCCGGAAAGATGTGCCGGCAGGGGATATGCTGATGAGAGATGCCCGGGGAGTCGCCTGTACGATCCTGCGTGGGCAGGATAACCGCTCGCCAGTTTCCAAGGCGACTACACATGTGCTCTATGTTTCCTATGTCCCGGAGGGAGTGACTAAGGCACAGGTTCGGGCACAGTTGGAGGCGATGGAAATGTATGTTCGATTGTTTGCGCCGGATTGTAGGGTTGAACAATCAACAATATTATTTGCAAAACATTGACAAAACATGTGCAATCTGATAGAATTCCGATCGGTAACAAGTAAATACGTTGCGGATTTTTTGTAAATAATTCGAGGTGAAGTCTTACGCATGGCCAAAAATGTACAACTTAAATTCAATGACACCGCGCCCGACCTGGAATTGCTGGACACACTAGGCGCTCCAATTCGGCTCTCAGCTTTATGGAAAAAACAAGCTTTGGTGCTGGCCTTTACCCGCCACTTCGGCTGCCCACAGTGTAGGGAGATGGTCGATTCGCTGGCAAACGCTTCAGCTGAGATCAAATCTAACGGACTGGAGCTGGCCTTTGTCACCCAGGGTTCGCCGCAGGAGACAAAAACGTTTTGTGAAGCGCGCGCGCCGGGCCAGTTATGCCTGGCAGACCCGGAGCGCGAGGCTTATCGCGCGTTCGGCCTGGAACGCGCGAACGTGTGGCAGACCTTCCTTTCGTGGCCCGTATGGCAGTCCAATAAGCGTCTGAAGCAGGAGCGTGGCTGGAACACGGAACTGCCGCCTCCCGGGCAGGATGCCATGCAGTTGGCCGGGACGTTTGTTATCGGCACGGATGGCCGCATCCGTCTGCCGTACTACTACGATAACATCGCCGATCACCCGCCCGTGGACTTGCTTCTCCATGGCGTGATGGGGATGGATTGGAACCAGCCATTTGAAGGGCCGGTAGCGCCATAATTCGCGCTGAGCGGAGCCCCGTAGGGGCGAAGTCGAAGCGCAGATTACTTCATAGCTTGCCCTTCGACTACGGTTGTCGCTGGCGCTCCTCCCTCCGCTCAGGAACCAAATGAGACTTATGAAAACTTTTTTTCTTGCTTTTTACCTTGCCATCAAAGAAATTGTCCGCAATAAGGGGCGGTTTTTGCTCGTCAGCCTGGTGATCGCGTTGATCACCCTGTTGGTGCTGTTCATCGCCGCTCTGGGAGAAGGGTTGGCTGATGGAAACCGTCAATATGTTGCCAGCCTGGATGCCGAGTTGATTGTATTCCTGGAAAAATCTGACTATAGTATTTCGTCCAGTCGCCTGGATACCAACACGATCCGGGCCGTTCGCCGGGTAGAGGGCGTGGCGGATGCAGGGCCGATATATACGTCCACGAGTGAAATCGTCTCGTTAGAGGAACCGCTCAAGATTTCGATGTTGGCGGCCGAACCTGACAGGCCGGGGATGCCTCCTTTAATCGAGGGCAGGACGTTCCGTGGCGGCGCAGCGAGCGAAGCTGTCATCGACGAGGGCGTAGCTTTGCGCTCTGGCATCAAAGTCGGGGATGAGATCGAAATCCGTTCCACGCAGGGGACCGAAGATGAATTCTTTTATCTGAAAGTGGTCGGCCTGGTTGGAAAACAATCGTACTTCTTCCAGCCGACGATCTTCGTGCCGCCGGCCACCTGGGAGCAGATGCGCCCGCAGCCCGCAGCGGATCTGCGCGATACCACGCCATATCCGAACATTATCGCGGTCAAGCTGGCTGACCCAGCCCAGATCGAGCTGGTGAAGGAGCGTTTGCAGGTACAGGTGAGCAACATCGAAGTGACCGATATCGAGACCACCATCAACAACATCCCCGGTTACTCGGCCCAGCAGAGCACGGTGCAGACGCAGGGCGCGTTCACGCTGCTGATTGGAATCCTTGTCATCGGCGGGTTCTTCCAGATCCAGGTGCTGCAAAAGGTGCCGCAGATTGGCGTGCTCAAGGCCATCGGCTCATCGAACGGGGCTGTTGGGCTGGCGGCGGTCATGCAGATCATCGTAGTAACGGCCATCGGGGTGGCTATTGGCGGCGGGCTGACGTACCTGTTCTCGTTGGGGTTCCCGCCCACCATTCCGTTGACCTTCGACGGGCCGCGCTCGCTGCTGGCTGTTATTGCGCTGCTGTTGATCGGACCGTTGGGCGGGATGGTTTCGATCATATACGCCGTGCGCATCGAGCCGCTCAAGGCGTTGAAGTTGGGATAAGAAAATTGGCGCTGAGCGGAGTGAAACGCAGTCGAAGCGCAGGTTGCTTGATTGACCGCCCTTCGACTGCGCCGCTTGCAGCGGCTCCGCTCAGGGACCAAATTTAGGAGTTTTTATGAATGCAGTAGCACTGGAAGTTCGTAACGTAATCAAAACCTTCAACATCGAGGGCGGCGGTACCATCAACGCCGTAGACGATGTCTCTTTCGAAGTACACTCGGGTGAGTTCGTGGCGCTGGTCGGGCCGAGCGGCTCGGGTAAGACCACCATGCTTTCTATTCTTGCCGCCTTGCTCACGCCCACCAGCGGACAGGTCCTGATCGACGGACAGGATATGGCGAAGCTAAATGAGAGTAAACGGGTTAAACTGCGCCGCCAGAAGATCGGCTTTACCTTTCAGGCTAATAACCTGATCCCCTTCCTGACCGCGCAGGAGAACGTCGAATTCATGCTGCGCCTGAACGGAAGTGCGAACAAAGCCGGACGAATGCGCTCTGCGGAGCTGCTTGCGCGCCTCGGACTCAGCGACCGCCTGCGCAACCTGCCCGGGCAGATGTCCGGCGGACAGCAGCAGCGGGTGGCCATCGCCCGCGCCTTGATCCACAATCCGGCCGTGGTCCTGGCCGACGAGCCGACCGCCTCCCTGGACACTGAGCGCGCCTACCAGGTGGTGGAGACCTTCGCCAACCTGATCCACGAGAACGGGCGCGCCGGTATCATGGTCACGCACGACCTGCGCATGTGCAAATACGTGGACCGCGTGCTGCAAATGCGGGATGGGAAACTGGTGCAGGTGATCGATGATAAGTACGATATTGAAGTTCTGGCAAAGGGGGAATTGCCGGTAGCAGCAATCGCCCAGTAATAAAAGGCGGCGCGAAGCCGTCTTTTTATTTAAGATATTGTCACTGAGCGTTGGTATGTCATTTCGAAGCGACTTTTCATTTCGACCGAAGGGAGAAATCTTATGTGTGGCAGAGAACGGTTCTCCTCCCGATGGTCTCGAAATGACAAGAAACTATTTCTTGTATTTACCAGACAGACCTGATAAAATTAGAACCTGCGTTCTATTAAGGATGTGTTTCAGATGGAGGTACGAATGCTAACCGATCTTTTTCAGCGTATGCAGTTTGGTCTCGCTGCGAAACGCCAGAACCTGACCGAGTTCCTGGAAACAGCCCCCGAAGAGAAAAAAGAATTGTGTTGCGAAGATGAGCATGTCATCCACTCGCATTTAGAGGTAATCGATACCGCTCTGGAAGAACTGGAAAACCACAGCTTTGGAGTTTGCGCGGTCTGTCACGGACACGTCGATCCCGGATTGCTCGAAATGGACTACACCGTCTCGGTCTGTTTGGACCATTTTTCGGATCAGGAACGCAGGCGTCTGGAAGAGGAATTGGAGCTTTCGGCAATCGTCCAGCGGGCGCTCTTACCCCAGAATCCGCCTGAAATTCCGGGCGTGGAACTGGCCGCGTTCACCCGTCCGGCAGCCATCGTCGGCGGGGATTACTTTGACTTTTTCCACTACCGCGATGGCTCGCATGGACTGGTCATTGCCGATATCCCCGGGCACGGGGTCTCGTCTGCGATGCTGATGAGCAGCTTGCAGATGGCGATCCGCACTATGGCCCCGGAAACGGACGCTCCCTCCGAGATCCTGGAGCGCATCAACCGCTTCTACATTCACAATATAAATTTCACCACCTTTGTGACCATCTTTCTGGGCCGCTTTGATCCGATCACACATACGTTGACCTATGTCAGCGCCGGGCATAACCCGCCGGCCATCGTCAGTCAGCGGGACGGCGAAGTGACCTGGCTCAAACCGACTGCGCCTGCCATCGGGTTGTCAGAGGAATTCCATCCCCGCACGGAGTGCGTCACACTTGAGCATGGGGACATCCTGTTCCTTTACACGGATGGCGTTACCGAAGCATTCAACCAGGTATGGGAGCAATTTGGTTCATCACGATTGGCAGAAATGCTGAGAAAAAATGCCGCTCTTGGCGCTGCGGATATTATCCAAACGGTTCGTCAGGGGTTGGATATATTTGGGGATGGTCACGCGCTGGAGGACGATACAACTTTTGTTGTGATGAAAGTTGCCGGATAAGATTTCTCTCTCCAGCACGATAAGAAATCGACTCTCGAGAGACTCCTCGAAAGTCGATTTCTTTGTTGTATTGTAAATATGCTCTCTTATCAAACCCAATGTGAAGATTTCGTGTATGGAAAGTGTACAACTTCATCCGGAATGCCTAAAGCTTAATGTATTATGTCATTCTGAACGACCGTAGGGAGTGACACTTGCACCGCACTGCGTTCGATGCAGTGCAAGTGAGAATACCCGCGCTTCGCGCGGGAGACCCTTCACTTCGTTCAGGGTGACAATTAAGATATAGTTGAAGTTTGGCAATCCAAAACGCATCAATTCGCCCAGATAAGGGTTTTCTAGTGTAAATACTGGTGTTGTTTTTACAGGAGGAAACAATATGTCTGCCAACGCACGGTTCAGCACGTTTACCCGTTTTTTCTTTACCTTTGGTGTCA
>JAABUE010000125.1 GCA_011389535.1 Anaerolineales bacterium | reverse complement strand
ACCACTTTTTCTGATTGTGGCAGGTCAAAAGTATTCAACCAAACATTGCGCTTAACACAGCTTCCAGCAACTAGAAGAATAAGAGACAGATAAACTTTGTCTTGCAGCCCTATATACGGGCATAACAAGCCTTGACGAAATAGGAGAAAAAGATTTCGATAAGGATATTCAGCGGCCATGCTCTTCTAGCGCATAAGCGACCGCCTCTTCCATCGTCAACGCGCGGCCTTCGCTGGCGAGCGCTGCAAACTTTGCATCCCCCAACTGCTCCCGCGCGGTCTGGATGTACCGGTCAAATTCGGCGCGATCGAATGGTGGAATTCGATAATCAATCGCAACAATGACCCCTTCTGCAGCGCCGCTCAACCTTGCGGCTCGTTCGGGGTGAGTTGCCCCTGCGGCCACAGCGGCCATGCCAGTTAGGAAATCGTATGCACTTAACTTATCTGTAGATCCTCGGGTCGAATGGAAATAATCTATGAAAAGCTGCCTGGCCTGTAGATACCTACTTCGGTGCAGGGCAACTATGCCTAGGAAGTATAAGTTGGAGTCTCCGTCCCATTTTAGGCCAAATTCACGGCTCATGGATACGCTTTTCTCATAGTAGTGTTCAGCTTGATCGTAATCACGCTGTCGGCGATACAGGTGTCCCAGATGGGTCAGGGCAATTAAAGTCCCTTCCTTATAGCGCAGGTTTTCATCGATCCTTAAATGCTCCTCGAAGTATTGGCGGGCTCTTTCATAACTGCCCTGTTTCAGGAAGAGTTGCCCCAAAATCTGGCATGCCCCGCGTATCCCCCATACATCACCAGATTGACGAGATAGGTCCAAACTCTGTTCGAGCAGCGAAAGTGCCAGGGCATCCTCATCTCTTTCATAGGCGACCGTTGCCAAACTTATCATGGCATTAACAATGCCCCGCTGGTCACCATGCTCTTGATAGAGTTCTAAACTGTTACCAAAAAGAGATTGTGCTTTGTCAAGGTCGCCTTCACTCAAAATGACGATCCAGCCCATTGTGCGTAACGCCTCAGCCAGGCCTCGCTCGCCCTTCACACCCAGCGCCGACCAGATCGCCTCGCTTTCTTTCAGAACGGAACGGCCTTCATGAAATTCACCCAACAGATAATTTTGGCGTCCAATATTGTTGAGCAGCCTGGCATGCAGCGCCGGGTATTTATCGATGTCAGGCAAGGAGCGTATCTGACCCAACCAACTGCGCATCTCACTACAATGGTTCTGCACTGTCCAGGTCCAGCCCAGTGCGCCAAGTAAACGCATGGCATATTCCGTTTTCTTCTCTGACACACACCAATCAATGGCAGCATGAAAGTTGTAATATTCCACTTCGAGGCGTTCCATCCATTTCACGGGGTCAGGGCCATAAATTTCTTTGTCCCCTTGCTCGGCCAGATCGAGGAAATACGTCAGATGCCGATCATGCGCTTCTGATTCTCCTCTTGCGAAGCGTAAGCGATCAAGCGCGAACTGTTGGATCGTTACCAGCATATTGAAGCGCGTCTTGGTATGTGCTTCGCGGTCGGGGACGCGTTGCAGAAGGCTCTTATCAAAAAGGGAAGCGATGATATCGGTTACGGACTGATTTGTCTTTGTCGGCGAGAGGATTGATTCCGCTGCTTCCAGCGTAAAACCACCGGAAAAGACAGAGAGATAAGCGAACAATTTTTGCTCTTCTTCCGAGAGCAAATCATAACTCCAGGCAATCGCGTCATTCAGCGTCTTTTGGCGTGCAGGGACAGCGCGCATCCCATCGATAAACAACATGGATTGATCGCTAAACCGTTCCAACAAAGTCAGGGGAGACATCAAGCGGGTGCGTGCTGCAACGAGTTCGATGGCCAGAGGCAAGCCATCCAATCGTGAGCAGATGGATGCCACAGCATCGATATTGTCGGCATGAAGCGCAAAATCGGAGCGCACAGCGTGGGCACGTTCGGCAAACAGGGTCAGCGCGGGAAACGATGAAGCGGTTGCAATGTCAAGCGATATGCTGTCTTCTGGGAGCCCCAACGCAGGAACGGTGTACACCCATTCACCGGTGACACGCAAAGCTTCGCGGCTGGTGGCAAGGATCTTTAGATGGGGGCATGCCGAAAGGAAATCAGAGACGAGCAGCGCGACGTCTTCGATGAGATGCTCGCAGTTATCCAGCACAAGAAGCATTTGTTTATCCCCGATGGCATCTACGAGCTGGTGGCTGGCCGGTTGGTTCTTCGCTTCGATATATCCAAGTACTTGAACGATGGAAGGTGCAATCAGGGAAGGTCCATCCAGTGGTGCCAGTGCGACGAAAAACACCCCGTCGGGAAACTCAGACAGAACCAAGCGCGCCGACTCGATGCTCAGCCTTGTCTTGCCAATCCCCGGTGGGCCGATCAATGTGAGGAGGCGTTTGCTTCCATCAGAAAGATACTCGTAGAGACTGGCAAGCTCAGGTTCACGCCCGATGAGTGATGTAAGAGAAGCAGGGAGTTTTGAGCGTGGAGGTGTAGCTGATGCCCGCCAAGGAGTGTCTTCATACTCCGAAATCGGCGCAGAGCGCCAATCTCCGCGTGCGAAGCGAAGAAATGAGGTTCGTTCGTGTTGGGGGATATTGAAAATCTCTGCCAGCCGCTCACCGATCTGTACGGAGGGTCGCCGTTCTTCTGCCTCGAGCTTTCTTAGCATAATTGTCGAGCAGTTCACTTGCGCTGCGAGTTGTCGCTGTGTCCATCCCATTCCTTTGCGACGGCGTTTTAACCACTCTCCGAAGGTTACTTCAGTCAATCTAGCCCTCTTGATCAATAATAGTCAGTACTTCACGAAAGTGTTGCAAGAGGTTCCGATTTTGGGGTGTGTGACGGGCGTGCGCCCGTCACACACCCCAAAATCGGGCATCCATAAGCCATTTCGTGATCTACTGATAGTATCCCTTTTGTATCCCTCAGGGATACCTGTCCCGGCTCATTACCGTGTAAAGTGTTGTAGATGAGCGAAGTATACCATCCAGAGAAGTGGTAGCCCTTCGGAATATATTAGAAGAAAGGAAAAATCATGAAAAAGACATTTAGCTCTATCGGTATTGCCCTGCTGCTTTTGATCATTCTTGCAAGCACAACTTTCGCTGCAGAGGAAAAGGAGTTCCTGCTTAAAGGCTCCCTGGAAGCCAGTGAAACGCAACAGGTTGTCTTCCCGACCGCCTTCATCGACCTGACCGGCAGGGGCAATGCCACTCACCTGGGCCTGTTTACGTACCACTTACAAGCGGAACTGAATCTCCCTACCCTGAGCGCCACGGCGTCTGCCGCACTGGTCGCGGCCGACGGGTCTACACTCTTCCTGGAAGGGTCCGGGCAGGGCACCCCGACAGAAGTTCCCGGTGTGGTTTCGATCGTTGAAACCTTCACGATCACTGGCGGCACCGGCCGGTTTGCCGGCGCGACCGGGAATGTGACCGTGGAACGCCTGGTCAATCGAGCCACACTGACTTCGTCTGGCAGCATCAGCGGGACGATCGTGCTCCCGTAGGAGGTGGATCGGCTTAATATTCAGCCTCGCGGGTGAATGCCCATGAGGCTTGTAAACCTGCGCCGCTTGCATTTACGCTTCCTCGATAGAGGAAGCGTAAATTATAGCGTTCACTCATCTTTGTCGGGCTTGCTTATGACAGAAACCCTTCGGGACGCTCTACCCCGTTGCACCTGGATCCCTGGAAAATCCACCTTACACTTGGTTTATCGCCATCCGCTTGACATAACTGTAAGGCTTCTCTCCCGAGGGGAACTGTATAATCCCTCCCCGGAGACAAGCATGAACGATACACTGCCAAAGACGCACATCTGCAAAAACTGTGGTTTTATGTCCACGCGGAGTAACCTGTTCAAGATGGTGGAGGGTTTATTGCTGTGCGTCTCCTGCATCGAACAGTACAGCGAACTATTATTCTGGTGGAAGCCGACAAAGCCCGTGTAGCAGCAGATCATGATCGTAAGGCGAGCGCGAGAAGCGGTAGAAAGTTACCACTTTCATTCCTCGACCGGCCTCACTTCGATGGGGCCTGCTCGCGCCTGCGGCATCTTCGAGGCGATTTGAATGGCTGCGTTGAGATCCCTTGCCTGAATGAACAAGAGCTGGATGAGTCGCTCCTGACCCCCGGCAACCGGGCCATCGCTGAGGGATACCTTGCCATTCACAATCCTCAGCGTGAGCGCGGTATTATTTTGCAGGCCCTTGACGTCCGTCAAGTGATGGCTATGGATCAGATCCTGTTCGCTGGCCTGGCATGCCTCCTCAAAGGCAACGCGCTCACCGGCAGACATGGCCTGCCACCGTTTCTCATCCCGATACGCCAAAAGGACGTACTCCATCATTTGCGCCTCTATGGGATTGACGTGCTGGCTGCTCCCCTCGCATAGACGAGTAAACTGCCGCTATGAAGGGTTTTTGTGAGGACCAGGAGGGGAGCAGAAGCCAGGCGTCCCGGCGTGTCCGGAGCGCCTGGCCTGGTTCTTCACACGGGTGGTGGATGGATCGCATCTCCGATCACATATGCGCCATATCCTCCGGGCCAAACACCTGAACGATCTCGGACTCGCCATCCCCCACGATCTCCCGAAAACGCTTCGACCATTCGATGGCTTCTTCCAACGACGGGACCTGGATCACCGCAAAACCAGCAAGCAGCTCCTTCAGTTCGATGAACGGCCCATCCGTCACGGTGAATTTCCCGTTGGAAAGGCGCAGGCGTGTGCCCTTTGGTTGGAGGGCGCCGGTTGCGACCAGCACACCGGCCTGCACTGCCTCGCCAATAAATGCGCCCATCTCGGCCATCATTTCTGGCGTGGGTGGATTGACGTCTGCCTCCGGGTCAAAGTTGGGGTCGTAAACCATAAATTGCATGTTCTTTCTCCTTTTATCTGGGAGCCTGGCGGACGGTTTCACCCGGCTCTATACCTTGGTTTCAATAAATAGTCGTTTGGGGGAAGCCAATTTCGACAATTTCAATATTTGCACTTCAGTCCGTCAATTTGGCCAACTGGCGTTCAAGAAAGCGCCGCTCCGGTTCCTGTTGGGCAAGGGCGAGCGCCTTTTGATAAGAGCTTCGGGCTTCTCCTGCCTTTCCCATCCGGCGGCATAACTCTGCACGCGTCGCGTGCGCCAGGGGATAGTCCGCCAGGTCGCCGCGCGCCAGGATGGCATCAACCAGTTCCAGACCGGAAGCGGGACCATCGCGCATCGCCACAGCCCCGGCGCGGTTGATCTCGACCACAGGCGAAGGCGTCACCTGCACCAACAAGTCATACAGGTCGACAATCTGCGCCCAATCCGTGGCGGCGAAGTCCGGCGCGCTGGCATGGACCGCTGCAATGGCCGCCTGGAGGGTGTATGCTCCAACCGAGTCCGATGAAAGCGCACCCCTGACCAGGGCGATCCCTTCTGCGATCCCTTCCCGATTCCAAAGCGCGCGGTCTTGATCCTCCAGCAAAACCAGGTCGCCTTCCCGCGTGGCGCGCGTGGCGCGACGCGCTTCGTGCAGCAGCATCAAGGCCAGAAGGCCTGCTACTTCTAACTCCGGCAACAACTCGACCAGCAGCCGCGCCAGGCGAATGGCTTCGCCTGAAAGATCGGGGCGTGTCAGCGATTCTCCTGAAGAGGCGTAATACCCCTCGTTGAACACCAGGTAGATCACCTGGAGCACCGCATCCAGCCTTTCGGGAAGCGCTTCCCGGTCCGGAATTTCATAGGGGATACTGGCCTCACGGATTTTGGACTTCGCGCGTACGATGCG
Source organism: Anaerolineales bacterium (assembly GCA_011389535.1). Taxonomy (GTDB): domain Bacteria; phylum Chloroflexota; class Anaerolineae; order Anaerolineales; family Villigracilaceae; genus JAABUE01. Next base: position 1,292 of record JAABUE010000125.1, on the reverse strand, counting down.
CTGGGCAAGCGTGGACGGTGTGGTGAGGAAAGCGCGCGCAATCGCTTCCGTCGTCAGACCGCATACCTCTCGCAGGGTGAGCGCCACGCGGGCATCCTGCGAGAGGGCGGGATGGCAGCAGGTGAAGATCAGCCGCAGCCGGTCATCCTCGATCTCCTCGTCGTCCTGCTCGATGGCCTCGTCTGATTCCTGGTCGAGGTGTTCGGCGAGAACGGCCAGCGAGGCGTCGAATCGCGCGCGCCGGCGCAGGGCGTCAATCGCTTTGAAGCGGCCTGTCGAAACGAGCCACGCCCGAGGGTTCGCGGGCAGGCCGTCACGCGGCCACTGCTCCATCGCGACCCTGAAAGCCTCGTGCAAGGCGTCCTCAGCGAGATCAAAATCACCGAGCAGGCGGATCAGGGTAGCAAAGATGCGGCGCGATTCCGAGCGGTAAATGGTCTCTACTTGTGTGCGAACCTGTTCGCTTGTATGTTCGTTCGCCAATGCGAATCCTCCAAAATGGGATCCGTTTTCAAGGGGTTCCGTTAACGGGTCGATGATACCAGCTTTTGTTTTCACAAAAGCGCTTAACGGGTGGGCATGCGCAAATCATCGTTACAAACCAAACGCTCTCCACTCTTCAATTTGTGTACACATGTGCTCTTGTGGATTCTTCGGGGATGCCCAAAAACCCTGCACTTGCAATCATTCGGTCGTGACCAAGTACCAGAAGCGCATCTCCGCCCCCATGCTCGACCGGAAGATCCCGCATGTTGGTGGCGGGAAAGTCCCGCGCGTGGACTATGAGAAGTTGAGCAGCGACGGACTGGGGAGACTTCGGCCTCGATCCGAGAGCGGGTGCAGGCGGCGAGAGAACATCGTGCTGCGCATAAGCCAGTTGAACCTGTCGGCGCGGGGATATCACCGTGTCCCTTTAACGAGTTCAGGGCAAGGTTGAAACTGGAGCGGACGATTTTCGGTCTGGCAGAAGACCAGGTCGCCGACCTTACCGCTCAGTCCCTCGAATAAAGTGCTCTTTTAGTTTTTTGCTTTGTTCAGGTTGACTTTCTACTAGCGCTTCTGTCGCCTTAGGTTCGCGCCGTAGTCCTGCTGTTGTCGCGCTGTTCCTGCGCGGTTGGAGTCTTCTAGGTCTTCTGTAGGATGCCTGTACCATGTCTGTACCCCCTATTCTCCCCACTCTTCGATTTGATCTCCTGATGCTCTGCCCGGCATCCGGGGTCATATTTTGGAATGCTTGATCAGCTACAAGCCTCTCCCTGAAGGGGAGCCCCCTACGGGGATAACAAGGGCAG
>JAABUE010000124.1 GCA_011389535.1 Anaerolineales bacterium | reverse complement strand
CGTTTTTTCCGATTGGACATTGCAACGGGGTTTCTGCTGGGACTGTAACCACCGAACGGGGCAAACATCATGGGACATTTCCGATTCTGGAGAAGAATGAAGATCGCGCCGGGGCTGACGCTCAATCTGAGCAAGTCCGGCGGGTCGCTGTCGGTTGGGCCGCGTGGCGCGAAGCTCACCGTCGGAGCGCGCGGGCGCCGGGCCACGGTCGGGATTCCGGGGACGGGGCTGTTCTACACCCAGACCGCATACGGTGGGCGGCGTGGAAAATCAGGCCGTCGTGCGCCAGCCGAAAAGGCGCCGGCGCTGCCGCCGGAGGATCGTCTGACGCTGGGATTTTTCAAGCGCCTGGTGACGCCCGCCGGCGAAAAGTCGTTCGTGGACGGCTGTCGGGAGTTGGCGCAGGGCAGATACGCGGCGGCGCTCCCGCATTTCGTGGCATCCACGCATCTGACGGATGGCGCCTTCATGGCCGGCTTCCTGTACCTGAAGCAGGAACACACGGACAAGGCGATTCCGCTGCTGGAGCAGGCGGCCCGGGATTATCGGCAGCTTGGAGGCTATTTCGGAAAGTACGACCTCACCCTGACGTTCAACCTGCCGATCACGGAGGAAGCGCAAGCCCATGTCGGTCCCACGCTGCGCGGCGCGCTGCTGACCCTGGTGGAGGCCTATCAGATGGCCGAGAACTGGAACGCGGCCTACAAGAGGTTGCAGCGGCTGCGAAAGCTGGAATCTGACGATGTCGTGATCCTGCTCTCCATGGTTGAGCTTCTCTGGCAGGCCAACCATGGAAACGAGGAGACTTGTCGGCACATCGTGAAGCTGACCAAGGATGTTGGCAACGATTCCTGCGTCCACACGGCCTTGCGGCTGTACAAGGCCCGGTCACTCAATGGCCTGAACATGCACAGCGCCGCGCGCGATATCCTGACCCAAACGCTGCGCCGCCGCAAGGATCGGCCGAAGGATCTCATGCTCGCCCTGCGCTACGAACGCGCCCTGGCCTACGAGTCCCTCGGCCAGCCAAAACGCACGCGGTCGGATTTGGAAAAAGTATTTGCGCAAGACCCGGATTTCGAGGACGTGGCGGATCGGTTGAAAACTCGTTTGCCGAGCGGGTAAAGGCCCGATGGGCCATGCAGATGGGCACTGAAGTTCCCCCGGACCAATCATATCTCTCTTGACGTCAGAGCTCCTTTAAAAATTAGGTACATGAACGATTTTCTTGCCGTCCGCAATGGGCCAACGTCCTGAGAATCGTATCGAGGACACCATCGAGATTTTTTCCGATATCTTCTGCAAGGAATCGCAATATGAAATAGCCATGCTCTTGAAGTAGCGCATCCTTGCGTCGATCACGTCGGTACGCCTGGGCATCAGACAAGTGCTGTGCTCCGTCCAATTCGACCACAAGCCGGGCTTCCGGATAGAGAAAATCTACCTCCATATGACCATTTTGACCGAACTGAATGGGCAGCTTTTCGTTGAGTCGAAACCTCCCGGCTGTTGCGGATAGGGTTTCAAGCCGCCTATACAGGAAAGCCTCCGACGAACTGTGCGATTGTTCCTTGCCAAGAAACGGGCAGCGTCAGGAACAGTGTGTCGAGCCTTGCGTCATCGAATCCTTCTCCAAGATACCGCCCTGTTGCAAGAACTACGCGGTCTTCGTTTTCCGGAATGATGACAAGTTGTTCCATGGCCACATCCAGCGCTTTCTTGCCCATGCCTCCCTTCAGGACAATGAGATGTTGGACGGCGGACGACAACGCTTCGGCCAGGAGTTCCAGGTGCTCGCGACGTTCGGTCAGCACCACCGGTTTGCGCCCTTCACGTACCGACGCAACAACGTCCTCCAGAATCTGCTGATTGCGGCCCACATCACCTATTAGTGCCTGATATAGCGTGTGAAACTGAATCCGCGCGTCTTCGTTTTCCGTTTCCGTCTGGTAAAATGAAGTGGGCCGCACAAAGACACGGTGTGCGAAAGGCCGTTCCGTAGCCTGTTGCTTTGCGTGCACACGATACCGAATGGGGCCGCACTGCATGAAAACAATCGGATGATGGCCGTCCTTCCGCGTTACCGTCGCAGACAAACCCAGGACGAACTTGGCTTTTGCCCGACGCGCAACCTGCTCAAAGCTGAAGGCGGGGAGATGATGACATTCATCGACTATGAGATGGCCGTAATCTCCTACAAGGTCGTTTACGACGCCCTTGCGAACAAGGCTCTGTATCAGAGCAACATCCAACTTCCCGGTCGGTCTTTTCTTTCCCCCGCCAATCCGTCCTATCTCTCTTCGCGGGATACCAAGAAAGGCGGAAAGGCGTTCGACCCACTGTTCCAGCAATTGACGTCGATGAACCAGGACCAGCGTATTCGTACCGCGCTGTGCTATTAGCCATGCGGCAAGAACGGTCTTTCCAAATGCCGTTGTAGCCGCCAACACACCGGTATCGTGGGTCAGTAGTGCCAATGCTGCTTCCTCCTGGGCGGGGCGCAATTGTCCAGAGAACGTCGCTTTCAGCCGGTGCCCCTCAAACCGTTCATCCCGAAATGCAGATTTGACGCCGAGAGAGGACAGCAATGACAGCAAATCGTCCAGACATCCTCTGGGCAAAGCGAGGTGATCCGGATGGTCCTCGGCGCAACCGATGATTCTTGGCTTGTCGAAAGTCGGTAGCCGCATGGCTTGGGCTCTGTAGAACTCCGGGTTCTGAAAAGCCGCCAGGCGTAACAGCCTGTTTCTCAGAGATGGTGAGATAATCCCCTTGGGAATGTAGATCTCGTTGCCAAGAACCATTTCCATTTTCTTTGGGAGGGGTCCCTGTATCTGTGGGGCGGCGCGACGACGTGACGGCGGCGTCATCCACGGCGATCCGGTATCCTCGTCGTCGGGAACCACGCGTATGCCGACGACTGTTCCGCTGCGTTCTGCGCCATTGACAATGGACTCAACGCGCTCCTTGTTAAGCTTGGCTACGTTTGAGAGAAAGCCCCATTGGTCCCCCCAGGGATTCAGACGGTCATCCAGGAAAACGGTGTTGCCGCCGGCTCGTGCATGCTTCTGCAACGGCAGAGAAATCAGGTTGCCCAGCCCTCCTTTGGGCAACGTGTCCTGGTTTGGAAAAAACCGATCGTAGGAATCCAGACCGACATCAGGGCGCTGATCCATGGTTACCGTGAGTATGTGAGCACCCAGCTTCCTTGCAAGGACGGCAGGAATGGTTGTTTCAAAGAAAACCCACAGGTGGGCGCCATTACCAGATCGCGAACGTTCGATTGCGCAAGGCACACCCATCTCATCACATGCCTGGCGCACAGCAGAGATATCGTCCGGCCAGGTTTGTTTATCGAAGTCCGCAGCAAGGAAGTAACAGCTCTCATCAAGGAGCATCGGGTAGACCCCCACGACGAAATCCCGACCTCTTGCGTCAGCACCGGACAAATGGTGGTGGATCACATCATCCGTCACCGGGAGAAACTGCCGGTTCGGGCACTCGACGCACTTGATTTTGCGTTTGTCGCAGAGCCCTCGAACCCATTCATTGGCACATGCTGGACTATATCCCGTCTTGCCGCTCTTTCGGCTCTCAAAACGCCGAGGGTAGACATCATCCCGGCCCCGGAACAGCGACCTGAACAGTGCGATCTTCTCCTCAGGTGAGGAGAGCTTCGTTACGGATAGGCTCTGCGTCATTTCCTCATCCACTATCACCGTGCTCCACAAACATCCCAACCCGTAATTGCGAAGTAGCGAACTTATGCCGGATCGATTTAACAGGCAAGGAAATGATCAGGGTTGGGTAATTATTTGCCGGTTTGAATGCGGGGTCCTGTGTCTGATGTGCAATTTTGCTTGCCTGGTTTTGTCTCCTCCTGCGCCTCAGGTATCCTACGGGGCACGAGTAAGCTCAACCTCCCCGGGTTCGCTCATTCGTTTCGAATCCGGACGAAGCGGACCTCTTCTTTCCCGAAAAGCGCAATGGGCAGGACGGCATACACCAGTCCTGCCAAAGCGCCCTGTGTCCGATACTTCCCATGGCCGGTCTGGTCGAGACCCAGTTCATCTCGGTGATAATAGGGGCCGATTAGAGGGTCCCCCACATGGAGCCCTGCCAAGTACAGGCCCTGCCGGAGGCGAATTTTCCCAGAGCGGAGCGTGAAGTCCTTGCCCAGGACAAAGAGATCCTGCTTTACAAGGACGTCAGCCGAGTAAGCCCGGATCAGCAGGGAGTTCTTGCCGGTTGCTTGCACGGCAATCGTTGTGATAGAGGAATGATCGATGTTCGTGGCTGATGGCCACACCAACGAGGAAAGGTACGTGGGCGCAACCCCCTCGGCGCCCTCGCCACGATTCTGATACTCCCCGTTCAGCATCTTGAGCTCGTCAATGATCCCGAAGTTAGAGTTGCGTTCTGGAGTGGACGAGATACACCCGGAAAACACAACCGCCACGAGCATCAGCATGGCGACTCTCTGCATTTTTTCTTTCATGCGCAAAGGCTCGGTGACATCGCTGCCGGTGACCGTGCCTGGAACACCGACCTACTCGACGGCCTTCCACGCTACGGGTCAAGCGGCCTGTTCAAGTTCCTGGGCAACCCTTTCTGATTCAACTCGCAGTGACTCAGCCATCAAAAGGAATGAGTAATTTACTCGAAATAAATGACTTGCAGAAGTAACGAAACTCTCAACCTGCTCCTTCGCCGAGTACAGCGATGGCTTCGATCTCGACCAAGTAATCAGGATGGGCGAGCCCACTCACGAACAGGAGCGTGTTCGGAGGAAAAGGGTCGCTGAAGACGGCGTTCCTGGCGACCCGGAATCCTCCAAGGGAATCGCGGTCAGTCAAGAAGGTCGTCATCTTGACAATGTTGCTCAGATCGCCGCCGATCTCCACCAGGATAGCTCGCAGATTGGCGTAAACCTGTCGAGTCTGGGACTCTATGTCGCCTTTCCCCACCAGAGAGCCCGCCTTGTCCCGCGGAATCTGCCCGGCGATGTAAACCGTGTCACCGACTTTCGCCACGTGAGAGTAACCCACCCCCGACGTCGAGTGAACACGGGTTGGTTGGATGATCTTGTGAGGCATTGATCCCAATCTCCACGGGTACGTCCGCTCCCGCCGCGCAGCGCCGGGAACCAGTGATTCTAATGCATGGTCATTAGTGCCACGCTAGAGATTGGGCGGAATGTTGTCAATGATTTTTTCTGGGGGTTTTTTCTGGCCGTATCAATTATTTTTGCCGTGAAACGTTCATTTTGCGCTTGTTCGTAATGTTATCATCGGATTTTTTCAAATCAAAACCTTGACCCCTCCACGGGAAAGTTGTTTCATAAGGGGAGTATTCCGGTAAAAAGACATGATGTTTAAAGAATTTGAACTGGGTCCAAGGCAACGTGCAACCGTAGCCGCAGCAATCACGCTGGGAGCTGTGTTTGTGCTTCTGGCGGTTTTTACCGCGAGCGTGTGGGGACTGGCGCGCTTTGTCGGCGCTTTTCAGAATGTATTGCTGCCGCCCGTGGTTGCGGGTATCCTGACGATGCTGTTACGACCGTATTACGACTGGCTGGTCAAGCTCTGCCGCGGATCCCAGGCCGGGGGTTTGGTCCTGTTCTTTCTTTTCGCGCTCATTCCGCTGGGATTTTTAATCTGGTTCGTTGGCGTCTTTGCAGCCAATCAATTGCTCAGGCTGTTTAAAGACTTGCCGTCCATGCTCAATGCCATGCTCGAGGCGGGTCGGTCGTATTGGCCGCAAGTCGCCGCACTGTTAGAAAAGTACGGGTTGATGTCCGAGCTTGACAACCTGCTGGAGAATCCCGTGGGAATGGTGGCCAATGTGCTCCGTGCTTCGTGGGCGCGCATGGCGCAGCCCATTGCTCAGATGTTTCAGTCCGTGGCGGGATTGTTCGCTTGGGCGGTACTTCCGCTCTATTTAGCCTTCTTTCTCATGGCGAAGCCATTTGAACCCAGGCAGGTTGCAGAATTCTTGCCGTTCCTGAAAAAGGAAACCAGGGAAGACGTTATCTATCTGTTCGATCAGTTTGTCGGCATTCTCCTAACGTTTTTTCGGGGCCAGATCATCATCGCCTTGGCCCAGGGCGTACTTTTTGCCGTGGGGTTTGCCTTGGTTGGGTTTCCCTACAGCATTGTTATCGGCATGGCGCTGGGGCTGCTCAACATCATCCCTTACCTGGGGAGCATTGTGGGGCTCGGCGTTGTGCTCCCGCTGGCCTACTTCGGCGACGAAGGCGGCATCTTGCGGGTGGCGCTGGCGTTGGTCGTTTTCGGTGCGGTGCAGACAATCGAAGGCTATTTTCTCACTCCCAGAATTATGGGCAATCGCACGGGTTTGCACCCGGCCCTCATCATCTTCGCGGTCTTCTTCTGGGGCGTCGCCCTCGGTGGCATCCTCGGGATGATGCTCGCCGTCCCTTTAACGGCCTTTGCCGTGGTATTCTGGAGGTTGTTAAAGAAGAAGTATATTGCCGAAGTCGTGTAAAGCAGGGACCAGAAGAGCAAACGATAACGGGCGACGATCGCGGTTGACGATGGAAAGATCAAAACTCGTAATCCGTAATCGTCGCCCGTAATCGTCCACGGTCCAAAAGTCCGAAATGTCCGAATCTCCGTCAGGGCAAACGCATCTAATTTTTCGTATTTGATCCTCTGGTTCCTCGATGTTGTGTCCAATGAAGATCAGAACCGCGCGCGTGAAGGCTTTGCCGCCCAGAACCTCGCCACGCTACGCAGCCTGGCGCTCAATGTGCTCAAGCGAGACAACAGCAAATGCAGCATGCGCCTGAAAGTCAAAAGACCGGGTGGTTGACGGCAAAAGCGAGTCGACTAAGGGTATCCGAGTAAGGGTGGCAATTAAGAATGCGATTAAGGGTGGACTTCCGCCTCCGCTCTACGAACTACGGCGGACAAGTCGCACTGTCCAAACACTTAATCGTACACTTCAACGCACACGTCGTCGCAACTCTTACTCGGATACCCTTAGTCGATCGACTTATTCGGTCTCCAGTAATCGTAAATACGGATTATGCCAGAATTAAGATGCGTTTGCCCTGAAAACCTTGACCCCTCCACTGGAAAGTTGTTTCATAAGGCGAGTATTCCGGTAAAAAGACATGATGTTTAAAGAATT
>JAABUE010000123.1 GCA_011389535.1 Anaerolineales bacterium | reverse complement strand
TAACTGCCTCCAACTCCAGTTCGTGCACCGGGCAGGCGCCATCCGGTCTCAGGAGTTCGGAAAGTTGCATGTTAAAGGTTGAAAGGTCGCTTGCGATCTGTCCACTTTTACCTTTGTACTTTTTCCTGATTCCCTGAACGATCACTTTTTCACTTTTGCCTTCTAAGATCAAATATGCCATCAACGCCGCGGTCGGGTTCAGGTGCATCACCCGGTTGGCGTTGACCACCAGCGTGCCGTGGCCGTCCGCGTCGATGCGCAGGTGCACGCGCGATTTCTCGCCCGGGTTTTCGATCGCGTAGTGATATAACCTCGACGATGGACCGGGAACGGTGGACGGTGAGACAAAAAATGATTTGAATCTATCTGCAATTGTCATACCATTAATCCTATTTGGAGCATCGTTGGTCGAGTAGGCGGTGGTTTTCCGCCATATCGAGACCAACAAGCACATAACATATCTGTAATTGTGGTCTCGATACGCTCCTCCAAGAGCGCTCGGAGCTACTCGACCACCGGTAGTCAAAAGATGTCAGAAGATTTGTGTACTGACTACGGGGCATGACTATCGCCCACCCCCGGCACAAGCACAGGCACAACCGGCGCAGGCACAGGCGCACGCGCATCCGCCACCGGAGCGGCCGCCGCTGCTGCGAGAGGGCGGAGGCGGCGGGTTAGTCTTGTTGGTCACGCGGCTGGTGAAATCGCCCACGTTGCCGATCACTTTTTGCGAGAAGTTCTGCATGCCACCCACCACCGAAGCGGCAAAGTCCGCGCCGGGCAGGCCGGTTGGACGGGATGAAGGCATGGATGCAGGCGTGGGAGTCCCCACCGAAACCGGGCCGGATGTGCCGGTCGAACGCCCGTAGCCGGGATCGTACCGTCCCCACCACATGGGAAGGAAGACCGGGCCGGTGAAGGTGCGGCGGGTGCGCTCATCGTAGTCTTTGTCGAGCATGGTCCATTCCATGGCTTCATCAAACAACTTGCTCTGCACTTCGGGCGTATCTGCGGCGGCGATTTGCTGCCAGGCGCGCTCCATGATGTTCTTGTAGAACGCCACTGTCTCTTTGCGGCTGAAGCCTTTCATCTTCTCGGAGACCGCGTTCACCAGCTTGATGGTCATATCTTGCAGGTCGGCCCGGCGCTGCTTGGCATTGGCCTCCGGCCGGAAGGCCTGCAGGAAGTTCTTCTCGTACTCGTGCAAGCCCTCAGGCAGCGGCTCTGTAATATTGAGCTTCAACGGATCGCGCGTCACCACTTCGGCTGCGCCTTTCTTGACCACACCGAACAGGATCATGGTCATGACCTTATCGAGCGGTTGTTCCGTCAGGATGGCGGCTTCGACGGCCGTCAGCCCGCGCTTGATGCCGTGTCCCTCGATAGCAATTTTGGGCGGCAGGTATTTCAGCTTTCGGCGCTGGCCGTTGATGACGCCCATGACGGGAATCCCGAGGAACATGAACGCGAAGAAGGCGCAGCAAGCAAAATTGATCAAAGAATCGAAGTTGAAAGAAGGAGATGTTGTGGTGGGAGGCGTAAAGATCGGTTTGGTCTGGATAGCGGAATCAGGCACGTAGGTTTTGGGGAACGAAGCGCCGAATTCATACCGGGTATAGGCGTTTCCGTTCGGATTGTTCCAGGTGTAGGTTACCCGGCCTTCGCTGTCCAACCCTGTCTCCGGTTCGGATGGGAATCCGGAGGGTGCATTATGCCATTTGGGCTCGTCTGGCCCCACGCCGGGAGGCAGATGAAAGACCACTGTCACGTCCGTGTTGCCGGCAACGTACTGGCTGTCAAACCAGGTGGGCGAAAAGACGGCGCTGGCATAGGTCTCATCTTCGTCGTCGGTGAACAGCACGTTGCTGATGCGCCCCACCCGCACGTGGACCGTGCCGCGGCTTCCCGGAGCGATGGCCTGGTTCCCCATCACAACCGCGAATCCGGAGCCCGAACCCTGGTACTCTCCGCGATCGACGCTTACCGCTGAGCTGTTCACATCCGCGCTGACGGTGCTCATATCGAAGGAATTGTTGGGCATGCCCATATCCACGAATTCGATGGCGTGCGCGCCCGGCTGGTTGACAAAGACCAGGGTGTAGTCGAGTGCAAGCGTGCCGTCCTCGTTCCAGTAGGCGTGGACGGTTTCTTGCTCCACCGCGAAATAGTAATCCTGCGCCAGTGCGCTGGTTGTAATGCTGAACGCCAGGATGAAAACCAGCGCAATCGCCAGAAGTTTGTTCCTCATAACGACCCTCCCAATCATGAATCGTCAATTAGAAATCGAAGTTACATATCTCTTCGAGAATTTCCGTGCAAGATACCCGGATTTGGGGGTGAGAGCGTGCGTACGCACGCTCTCACCCCCAAATCCGATCCCCTCTCGCAGCAAAGCTCGGTTGACCAACTTCCTCACCACTTCGGTTCTTCGGTGAGTTGGTAAACAGTATTGCAATAAGGACAGTTGACCATCGGCGCGCCGTTGACCAGTTTGATATCACTGGCGGATAACACGCCGCCGCAGGATCGGCATTTCAGTTCTTCGATCTGGGTATCGCCGGGCAGGTCAACGTTCATGGTGACTTGCTGCACTATTTCGGTCTTTTGTCCGCGCATGGCCAGGTAAACCAGCAAAATGCCACCGGCGACGGGAAGAATTGCAATTAAACCCATTCCCAGTCCCCATCCACGCCATGCTGGATCACCTCCCGTACCAAAAGATCCATAGATCATAAAGCCGCTACCTAAAAGAAAGCACAATGCTACTAAAAATAAAACCGCTGCTCCAATATAAAGCACTGTCTTCGACATGAGACCTCCTGGTAAATGAATTCTATTCAAATATACGATTAAGCTTTCCTAATGTAGCACTTTCCCTCATATTCGACAATTGACTTTTGTCTTGATTTTGTACTATTTTGATAAAAATAGAAAAACTGACAGACCCGAATTCGAAGGGGGATAACTCGGCAGACCCGGGCATTACCACGGAGACACAGAGTCACGGAGATTTTTTAGTTTCTCCCCAATGACCCAGTGTCTCCGTAGTTTTTTTAGATTACAAATTCTTCTCCAACCCGTACACCTGCGCCGTCGGCAAGACTACCAGGATACCCGTATTCGGCTGGTTCAGGTCGCCGACCACTCTCTGAGTAGCCGCCACGACCTTATCCAGAACCTCATCATCTTTAACAATCGTGAACAACGTGCGGTGATAGGCTTCCACGCGATTGTAGAAATCGTCCAGGCCGGGCATGAGCGGGATATCATCACGGAAGCCATTGCTAAGCCGGTGCCGGCCGGTACTGACCAGCACGGTTGCGCCGCCTGTACCAGTCTCTTCCCAGGCATTTAGCAGGTCTTCGAGCTTATCAGGATCATCTAATACGAACACGATCAAATACATGGCTATGCCTCCTTCCCTTCGGGAGTACTCTCTTGCTCGATTTTCTTTTTTGGCTTGGCAAACAGAGCCCGCAGCATGGGTGGGGTGACAATCGTGGTTGCCAGCACCATCCCAACGATGGCGGAAAATTCCTTGCCAGTGATCAGCCCCACGCCGATGCCCACGTTAGCGACGATCAGGCCGACCTCGCCGCGCGAGACCATCCCCGCGCCCAGTTGCCAGGATTCGCGCCAGCTAAACCCTGCCCAGCGCGCGCCCAGACCGGATCCAAACAGTTTGCTTAGGATGGCTACCACGATGATCACGACGGTCAGCAACAGGGCATCGGCTTGCAGTTCACGGATATTGACGGCCAGCCCGATGCTGACAAAGAAGATCGGCACGAACAAACCATACGCGAGCGCCGAAACGCCTTGCATCAAGCGTTCTTTTTCGGTGGCGCGGGCAAACATCAGGCCGGCCAGGAACGAACCGGTAATTGCCGCCATCCCGCCGACGACTTCGGCCGCCACGCCGTAGAACAACAGGATGACTATCCCCAGCGAAAGCACGGCCTGGCTGATGGGCAGCTTGGCTGCGACGCGCACCATCTTTGGAAGCACGTAGAGTCCAAACGCCACAGAAGCAGCTAAGAAGATGACCATCCGCAGCAGGATCAACAGGATGCCGGTCGCGCTCGTCCCGCCGGTGACAACCGCCAGGAAAATGGACAACATCAAGATGATCAACACATCATCGAACACGGCCGCGCCCAGCAGCCCCAGTCCCACCCGCGTGCGCAACACCTTCAACTCCATCAAAGTCTGGGCAGAAATGCTGACGGAGGTGGCGCCAAGCGTCAGCCCGAGGAAGAACGCGGATCTGGGCTCAAACCCGAACAGCAGACCGGTCCCGGTCCCCAGCAGGACGGGCGTCAGCACGCCCATGATCCCTGCAAGCGCGGACACTTTGGTGTTTCGGGTCAATTCTTCCAAATGGAGTTCCAGACCGGCGATAAACATCAGCAGCAGTACGCCGAGTTCACCCAGTTCTGTAATCGTCTCGCCCAGGTGCTCACCGTCTAGGAACGGCAGGTGTAACAGGTCTAGCAGCGATGGCCCGAGCAGGATGCCCACCAGCAGTTCCCCCAGTACCGAGGGTTGGCCGAGGCGCACGCTCAGGTAACCTGCCGTTTTTGCCGCCAAAAGGATGACGGCGATCAGAAAGGCAAGTTGCAAAAATGCGCTCATCGGTCTCCTTCAAAGTTAGGATATCGGCATCTTCCCAAAAATACGGGGGAGTGGGGTGTCCTGGGCGGGCAAGCCTGCCCAGGACACCCCACATTCCATTTTCTTTGCAGATACGATTTACAAGATTGTAGCCTATTTTGCTGTCAGGGTCTATCAAGAAGGCTGTATACTTGGGGAAAATTAACACAATAATAGACCTGAAAGGTATTCTAAACCTGTCCGGTCTGACGAACGAGGAACCCATGACGCTCAAAGACGAATTCAAACGCTGGCAGGAAACGACGCTCAAAAAGACCCTGGATAAATTTGCTGAACGAAAAGCAGACTTCAGCACATCCTCCGGCATCTCCATTCCCCGCCTCGGACTGCCATCACAGCCTGAGTCCGCTTATCCGGAAGAACTCGGTTTCCCGGGCGAATACCCGTTTACGCGCGGTGTGCAGCCTACCATGTATCGCTCCCGCTTTTGGACCATGCGCCAGTACGCCGGTTTTGCCAGCGCCGAAGAATCGAACAAGCGCTACCGTTACCTGCTCGAGCAGGGACAGACCGGCCTGTCGGTCGCCTTCGACCTGCCCACCCAGATCGGCTACGATGCCGACGACCCCATTGCGCAAGGCGAAGTGGGCAAGGTGGGCGTTTCGATCTCGTCGATTGAAGACATGGCCCGCCTGTTCGACCAGATCCCGCTCGAGAAGGTCTCGACCTCGATGACCATCAACGCTCCCGCGGCGATCCTGCTGGCGATGTACATCGCCGTCGCCAAACGCCAGGGCGCGGACATCTCCAGGCTGCGCGGGACGATCCAGAACGACATCCTGAAAGAATACACCGCGCGCGGCACTTACATCTTCCCACCGGCGCCTTCCATGAGGCTGATTACCGATATTTTCTCATACTGCGCACAGGAAGTCCCCACCTGGAATACGATCTCGATCTCGGGTTATCACATCCGCGAAGCCGGTTCCACCGCCGTGCAGGAAGTGGCCTTCACGCTCTCCAACGGCATCGCCTACGTCGAAGCTGCCCTGAATGCCGGCCTGGACGTGGACGATTTCGCTCCGCAGCTCTCGTTCTTCTTCAATGCGCACAATAACTTATTAGAAGAAGTCGCCAAGTTCCGCGCCGCCCGGCGTTTGTGGGCCAAGATCATGCGTGAGCGCTTCAAGGCCCAAAAACCGTCCTCGTGGCAGTTGCGCTTCCACACCCAGACGGCCGGCTCCACGCTGACCGCCCAACAGCCTGAAAATAACGTGGTGCGAGTCACGCTTCAGGCGCTGTCCGCCGTATTGGGCGGGACGCAGTCCCTGCACACCAACAGCATGGACGAGGCCCTCTGGCTGCCGACCGAGAAATCGGTCCGCGTGGCGCTGCGCACCCAGCAGATCATCGCACACGAATCAGGGGTGGCGGATTCGGTCGATCCATTGGCAGGTTCGTATTTCATCGAATATCTCACCGATGAGATAGCAAAACGCGCAGTGGAATACATTGAAAAAATCGATACGATGGGTGGCGCGCTGCAGGCCATCGAGCGCGGCTACGTCCAAAACGAGATCCAGGAAGCAGCCTATGCAGCCCAGAAGGCCATCGAGAATGAAGAACAGATCGTGGTGGGCGTCAACCGCTTCCATGTCGACGAAGTACGCACGCTCGAGCGCCTGAGCGTGGACCCGGCCATCGAAGCCGCGCAGAGAGCCAAGTTGAATGCTTTAAGAGCGAATAGAGATCAGAGCTTTGCTGATCAGTTGCTTGGGAAACTTGCCACTGCCGCACAGCGAGATGAGAATTTAATGCCCCTGTTCATCGAGTGCGTGGAGAACAACGTTACCCTGGGCGAGATTTGCAATACCTTACGTGGTAAGTGGGGAGAGTACGTGGCGAAGGGGTTTTAAACACCTCTACCCCTTCCGACGGAGTTTACCCTCTGGTCTCTTCTAAAAGGCAAAGAAAACTCATTCCCGAGTTTGGTATAAAACACCTCCGTAGTAGGGTCTTGCCAGGAACCATTTCCTCCAATCATCGTCTATAAGGCAACCCTATTCTTTATCGGTAACAAGGAGACAAAATGAAAACCAAACTTTCCCTTATCAGTAGTTTCATGCTTCTGGCTTTCATTGCCGTGGCTTGCGGGAGCCTGCCCGGCGCAGGAGCCAGTCCCGCCGGCATAGAGGACCAGGCCAGCTTGATCGAGGCCTTACGAGTGTCAGGCGCGACCATTGAGCTCGGTGAACCGGTTGATCAGATTTTCTTCACCGTTAGGGGACAAATTATCCGCGTCAATGGCGCGGATGTGCAGGTTTTTGAATACGAGAGCGCCGAAGCCATGCAGGCAGATGCGGCTCAGGTTGCGCCCGATGGAGGCTCTATTGGAACGAGTATGATCACCTGGATATCCACACCGCATTTTTATCAAGCAGGCCGCATCCTTGTGCTTTATGTTGGTGACGATCCAGCCATCATTGAACTGCTCGAAGGTGCGCTCGGTCCGCAATTTGCGGGTCGTTAGGGCAGAACAGAGTTTAACGATTAGGCATTGATTGGCCGGCTTATTTGAGAGAACATCTGGA
>JAABUE010000122.1 GCA_011389535.1 Anaerolineales bacterium | reverse complement strand
GACCTGATCCGTCACGATTTGCTGGGCCCTATCCTGCAAATTGGGATCCAGCGTAGTGTAGATCGTAAAGCCGGAACGATAGATGGTCTGCGAATCATACATCCCTTCCAGTTGCTCCCGCACGAAGTTGACCCAGTGCGGGTACCGGATTTGGATGTTCGGGGGGCGGAAGGGATAAACCTTGATCTCATTGGCCGCACTGGTGGCATCCGGCGGCGTGACACAGACCGGCTCCTCGCTGTTGCTGACCGGGATACAGCCACGCTCCAGGCTGAGCTGGAACATAAGCACCAACACCTGCTGGTGGCGTGCCAATGTGTCTTCGGGGTTGGTGTAAATATCGTAGATAGATGGAGATTGCGGCAAGCCTGCCAGGAAAGAGGCCTCCGCCAGGTTCAACTGGTCGGCGGTTTTACCAAAATAGGTTTGCGCTGCCGCTTCGATGCCGTAAGCCAGATTGCCATAATAATTTTCGTTCAGGTATAGTTCGAGGATCTCATCTTTGGTGTAACGGCGGGTAATTTCAGCTGCCAGGATGATCTCACGCGCCTTGCGGGTATAAGTCCGCTGGACGCGTTCTTCCGGGGAAAGCAGCAGGTTGCGCGCCAGTTGCTGGGTGATAGTTGAAGCGCCGCCGCCCTCTCCCTCAGTACGGTAGTTCTCCCACAACGCGCGGGTAATCGCCCACGGGTCGAAGCCGGGGTGGCTGTAGAAATCCTTGTCCTCAGTAGCGAGGGTTGCGGCGACCAAGTTGGGAGAAATTCTTTCCAGCGGCACGTAGGTGCGGCGTCCTGCATTCGGGTCGATGATCTCGTAGAGCAGGTTGCCGTTGCGGTCAAGGATGCGGGTGGTCTCGAACTGGGAGGCGCGCTCACGCAGGTCGCTGACGCTGGGCAGCGTGCGCGCAATGGCATAGTACTGGTAAAGAGCGGCAGAGCCGCCAATCAAACCCAATAGGACGATACCAAACAAGATAACAATAAGGCCTCTCAGCAGGCATCCACTACGGCCTCTCCAAAACGGTACAGGCGGGCTGGTCGGGATGGGCTGCGAGGCCAGGCGAGGAGTGGATGGCCTCGAAGGTGTATTGCCCGCCGCCGGGCGCGCACGGATGGGTTGCGAGGGGGTTTTGCCCGCGGAACGGGCAGGGCTGGCCTTCGGCAAAACGTTATAGGCTGCCGTGGAGACCCGTGTAGCGCCTACGTCGATCTCGTCAACGCGTCGAGGCAGGGGCATGTTGTCTTTGTCCAGCGCGGGCATCGGGGTATCAGGCGTGGGCGTACGCTCCGGCGGCGGGGGGGATTCTTCCTCTGCATCATCCAAAGATGACATAACGGAAGCAATCGTCTCGTCTGAGGGCGAGCCGCCGGGTTCTTCGTCCGCGGTTGGGAGTTCTGGCATGGTTTCATCTTCCGATGCCAGCAAGCGACGCAATCGGTCGCGTGGATCTTCTTCAGGAAGGCTTGACATACTACCTTACGGCCTGGACATGACCAGGACCGTCCAATTTCCTTTCATGGTGGTTTCACCGCTTTGCTTTTTCACATCCAGCGTAATGACGACCGAGCCGCCGCCGATACGCGGCAGGGCCTTGGTCTCCACAACTTCCATTTCAACATGGATGGTATCACCAATAAAAACCGGGGCAATGAATTTCCAATTGTTGATCTCGCGGAAGGCTATGACGGTGCCTTCGAGCACGCCCGTACGCATGGCCAGGCCGGAGGCAATCGATAGTCCGAGTAAGCCGTGCGCCACGCGCTGTCCAAAAGGTGTGCCCCTGGCAAATTCGGCATCGGTATGGATCTGATTGTAATCGCCCGAAAGACCTGCAAAGGTGAAAATGTCGCTCTCCGCAATGGTCCGGCCGACCGTGGTGATCTTCTGGCCGAGTTCGAACTCTTCGAAGTACTGTCCACGGTTGAAGGAAGGTGTCTCCGTCATAGACGCTCCATTCTGAGTATTAGTTCCATTATTCTAGCATAAAGAACACATCGCGGCGGTTAAGGCCTCTCAGCGACTCAGATAAGGGTAGAACAGCATAAACAGGACGCTGCCCACGAAACAGGTGACAATCATGACAGGCAAGCCACGTTTGTTCCAGATTTGAGAGGTAATCGGGTATTTGGTCCGTTCCGATAAGGAAGCGACAAACACGTTCGCTGTTGAGCCAATGATGGTACCGTTCCCCCCAAAGCCTGCCCCGAAGGCCAGCGCCCACCACAGGGGCTGCACATTGATGCCCGCCAGTTCAAGATCGAGAAATACAGGGATCAATGCAATTGTGATCGGAATATTGTCAACAACCGCAGATAAGCCCGCCACCATCCAGATAGTGATCACGCCGAACAGGATAGGAGAGAAGTTTCCTGCCTTGCCGATCAAAGTAGCCAGTTGGTGCAATACACCGGCAGATTCCAGCCCACCGACCATAACAAATAAGGCCCCAAAGAAAATCAACACATTCCATTCGATACGTTGAAGCACTTTATGCAAATCGGGTTGAATCCAGACCAAAGCCACCGCTCCTGCGGCCAGGGCAATGAATGCTGGCTGAACATGCAAGGTATGATGGATAAAGAAGAAAACGAGGGCAATCCCCAGTACAATCAAGACACGGATAGTCGTTTTGCGATCATGCAAAGCTTCATTAGGATCGAGTTTCAAAACAGCTTCGGTGTTGCTTGGCTGCAAACTTAAATCTTTCCGAAAAAGGTAGAGCAGCAAGAATAACGCCGCCAGCCAGGCAAACAATACAA
Source organism: Anaerolineales bacterium (assembly GCA_011389535.1). Taxonomy (GTDB): domain Bacteria; phylum Chloroflexota; class Anaerolineae; order Anaerolineales; family Villigracilaceae; genus JAABUE01. The sequence continues at coordinate 4,494 of JAABUE010000122.1, read as the reverse complement.
TCGGCAGGGAATGCGTCAGGAAATCGTTGAAGGATAGATTTGCTGCCGAAGCAATCAGCACGTTTGGCGGGTCGCCCACCAGCGTAGCTACGCCCCCTGTATTAGAAAGTAAAGCTTCTGTGATCAGAAAAGGGACCGGGTTCAAGCCCAAAATCTCGCTGATCAATACCGTGACTGGCGCGATCAAAACCACAGTTGTCACATTATCCAAAAACATGGACAGAACTGTCGTTATGGTTCCCAGCAAGACCATCAAGCGCACGAGCCTTCCCTTGGAAAGACGTGCCGCCCATACTGCCAGGTACTGGAAGAAACCGGTCGGCTCCAGCAGAGCGACCAGCACCATCATGCCAAAGAGCAAACCCAATGTATTGAAATCAATCGCCAGAACAGCTTCATCTTGTGAATAAAAACCCAGCGCTGTGCCTGCTCCCACCATCACAACAGCGCCTGCGATCCCGACTATACTGCGATTCATTTTTTCCGTAAAAATCAAAATGAGCGCGAAGATAAAAATTACACTCGAGACAATCATGGCCGTCATGTCAGTCACCAGAGACGATCTCCCAATTCTTCAAAATAGCAGTTCCGATGTCCACACGAGAAGCAATCCCAATAAGGTGGTGATCGGAATCGACAACGGGCAAATCGGTTAAATTGTGATGGTGCAGCAAGGCAAAGGCGCGTGAAAGCCCACATGAGTCGTCAACATACACGGGGGATTTCATTACCTCAGATACCAATTTTGAAACGATTTCTCGTGAGGGCCGGATTGATTCCATCGCCCCGAAATCACCCACAAAATCAAAATGTTCCATCAGGTTTGTAAACGCGGGTAAAATCAGCATCAGCAAATCGTGCAGTTTCAAGACGCCAACTAATTTGCCCTTTGCGTTGATTACTGGCAACGTACCTACGTGATATTTCACAAATTGCCTGGCCGCAGTTCCCAAATTGTCTGTATCCAAGACAGTTATAACCCGCTTTTTCATCGAATTTTGTATGTTCATCACTCAGCCTCCACATCTTTCATGAAAGTGATTTTTACAAATGGAACGGGGTGTGGGCGGGCTCGCCCACACCCCCCACGTTCTTTCTCTTTTTGAAAAGACACAATCAAAACTTGTAAAGAAAATTTTAGCACAGTCCGCACCAAACCTTTGACCTGCGGATAAACTAACCGTACAATATAAATATGCGTGAGTGGTCGCTTCGTGCCGGGAATCCCCTAAACCTGACTTTGGCAGCCGACAGGCGTCTTTCTACACCCAGTTATGTTAACGACCATAGCTGGGAAATGGACCTCGGTTCTGGCGAACCGCCTGCGCTCTCCTTGCGCACGACCTATGGGTTGCGGGCCCGCTCCATCCGCATTTTTCCCCGTTTTACCGAAGACGGCAACAGTGTGACGAACGTGTCCGATTTTGTCACGCAGCCGGTCATCCGCCAGTTTTATCCCAATTTTCTTGAATTGACTTTCTCTCCACTTGAAGGGCTGGAAGTGATCTACGAAGTACGCGTGCCCGATTCCAACGCGATCGCCGGGCGTTTGACGATTACCAATAGCACTACCGAAAGGCGCAAGCCGCGCCTGGAGATGTGCGCAGCGCTGGTTCCGTTGGAAGGACATACCTTCAGCCACACCCAAATGCAGATGGTCAATGTGCTGGTCGGGCAGACAAGCGGACTAATCCCGCTTCTTTTCATGACCGGCGGCCCGCTCCCTGGAACCGGGCTGCAACCTTCCCTGATGGTTGATCTCGACCTGGAGCCCGGCGCTTCCCGGCGACTGACCTGGTCGCAGGCTGCCACTCTCGAACACCAATCTTCCTTCGATACGGCCCGTCTGGTTGCGGCCCAGCCCTGGGACGCGGAACGCGCGCGCATCGAGCTGGTCAATGCCGGGGAATCCATCGAGTTCCATACCGGCGACCCGGAATGGGATGCGGCCCTGGCGCTCAGCCAGAACGCTGCTTTCAGCCTGTTCTTCCCGGCGAATCATAATTTACCCTATCCATCCTTCGTCCAGGTGCGGGGGCCAGACCAGGGATATTCTCGCAAGGGCGATGGCAGCGATTACCCTGCTTCCTGGAACGGACAGTCGCCGCTGGATGCCTATTACCTGGCATCTATTCTGCCGGCCGCTCCAAACCTGGCGCGGGGGCTGTTGCGCAATTTCCTTGCAGTTCAAACTGAAGACGGCACAGTCGATGGAAAGCCCGGCCTCGGCGGTCATCGCGGGCGGTACCCGGCAATGCCGATTCTGGCGAGCATGGCCTGGAATCTACACTGCTCTTCTGATGAAGATGAATTCCTGGCAGAAGTTTTTCCAAAATTATTGAATTTTTTCTGGACTTGGTTCTCTCCCATGAACGACCGTGACCGGGACGGCATCCCCGAGTGGGTGCATTTGATGCAGACCGGTTATGAGGAGAATCCCATGTTCGATACCTGGAACCCCTGGTCACAGGGCGCGGAAATCAGCAGCATGCACAGCCCGGCCCTTATGGCCATGCTCTATCGTGAAGGCCAGTCTCTCATCCGGATAGCAAAGCAGCTTGGCCGCGAAGATGAGGTGAGGCTGGTCACTAAACAAATCGAGCGTTTGAAGTCTGGGCTGAAGGAGGCCTGGAATCCGCGGGCCGCTCTGTACCGTTACCGCGACCGCCAGACCGGTACAAGCAGCTCCGGCAAAGTGTTGGGGCGGCTGCAGGGCTCCGGGACGATCAAGTTAAAGCAGACCTTCGAGCCGCCGGTCCGCCTTTTGATCGAGGTCCAGACCACAGATCCGGCAGCGAGGCGACCGCAGGTGGTCATCAGCGAATACTCCACCAAAGGCGAGAACGAGATCATCCAGGGAAGCCAATTCCACTGGCGCAGCGGCGGAATGGTGGCGACCAGCCAGCAGGTCCATGAAAAGATCGGGCGCATCCAGCTCAAAGGGGTAGGTACGAAAGACAGAGTAATCATCCGCAGACTGGACTACACCGGCGAAGACCACACCTTAATGATCCCATTATGGGCAGGCGTGCCTGACGTGCAACAAGCTCAGATAATGGTCAGCCGCAACGTGCTGATCGCAGAACGGTTTGACCGTCCGTACGGAATCCCGGCCTGCCCAACTTCGCCCAATGCGGAAGCGGATCCGGCCTGTTCGAGTGTTTACCTGCCCTGGAACCAGCTGATCGGTGAGGGCATGCTGGCCTACGGATTCCGCCAGGAGGCGGCGCGCCTGGTGGCACATCTGATGACAGGGGTGATCCAAAATTTGAAGCAAAAACGGACCTTCTACCAGCATTATCACGCCGATACCGGGCAAGGCTTGGGTGAGCGCAATGCCTTGAGCGGGTTAGCCCCGGTAGGCTTGTTCTTACAAGTGCTGGGAGTAGAGTTACTTTCCTCCACACGTGTACGCCTTGAAGGGAAAAATCCTTTTCCATGGCCGGTGACAGTACAATACAAAGGACTCAAGGTAATACGGGGGCTGGAGCGGACGGATGTAATCTTCCCGAACGGCAAGAGTGTGACAGTAGAAGATCCTGTTCCCTGCATCGTTTCCATTTAGTACCCGATCGGCATGAGCATCTTCACAACCTTATCCGCGAACATAGCGCCCCTGCTATAGATCCTGGTACGAAACGCGCTATGGTCTTTGTACTAAAAGTAGATCAATTCGAGCAGATTTAAAGGAAAGGAGAAAAGATGTCTCCCCGCTTCCCCATTCACTTCCTGATCATGGCTGTTGTGCAGGAGCAGGATCTTGAAAATGCCACCAGCGCGGCCGAATCGCTGGGCGCGCCAGTCGTTTACCTGGCCAGCACAGGCGGTTTTCTGGGACGCCGTAATGCGACCCTGTTGATCGGTTTGCCCGATGGCATGGAAGCCAGCCTGATCGAAACCCTGCAAAAAACCTGCCGCCAAAGGGTGGAATACCTTACCATGCCCGTGGAGGGCGCGCCTATGCCCCTGCCTACCCCGGTCCCAGTGACGGTTGGTGGCGCGACTATCTTCGCTTTGCCTGTGGAACGTTTTGAGGAGATTTAGCCATGAAGATGATCATTGTTATTATCAAAGATTCGGATGCCGAACACGTTACCCAGGCATTGACTGCCAGCGCGTACCGGGTGACCCGCATCGCCTCCACAGGCGGATTCCTGCGCAGCGGTGTGGTTACCCTGCTGATCGGTGTTGATGATGAGCATGTGGAAGCCGGCATCCAGGTTATCCGCGATCGACTGGGCGAATCTGATTCAAAGGAGAGCCGCGCCACGCTGTTCGTTGTCCCCGTGCAGCGTTTCGTGCAAGTTTAAACCACGGACATTACACTTCTTACCAACAGACGTGACAGGTTTTACACCTACACTTCGTTGCGGGGCACTTCGAGAAACCTGTCAGGTCTGCTTATTTTCCCAACAAATACAAATCAAAAAACTTGATTACCCGCTTGGTGTACCGCGTGCGGTAATACGCGTACATGTTCAAGTGTGGCACATC
>JAABUE010000121.1 GCA_011389535.1 Anaerolineales bacterium | reverse complement strand
GAGACCATCTTCAACCAGATCCTGGAACGCCAGCAAACCCTCGTCTGTGGCCGGGACTTTAATCATCAGGTTAGGGCGATCGACCGCGGCGGATAAACGTTTTGCTTCATTGATCGTACCTTGTTGGTCGTGTGCCAGATGAGGGTTGACCTCCAGGCTGACAAATCCATCCCTGCCGTCCGTTTCATCGAAAACAGGACGCAACACATCCGCAGCCATGCGGATGTCCTCAATAACCAGTCCTTCGTAAATCTCCTGGGTTGTCGCCCCATCCAGGGCCATTTTTCGGATTTGGTCATCATATTCATGCCCTTCGGAAATGGCTTTCGCAAAGATGGCGGGGTTGGAGGTAAGGCCTCGTAAACCCTTCTGGACGAGATCCGCCAACTCACCGGATTTGATAAACGAGCGTTGGATATAGTCCAGCCAGATCGACTGTCCCTGTTTGGCTAATTCATGCAGCTTTGTCTCGGTCATACACTTACTCCTTTCGACGGATACACTCCCCACGATATTTTTGTTCTGCATTTTTTGAAACACATCAATCAACGGAATGCGAAGTAGTGAACAACACCCCGATTGATTTGGAAAAGTACCTTATCCTATAAAGTTAACACGAGTCCGCAGGCTGGGAAATGTGTCCGGGTACATCGCGAGGATACAAATATAGATATATTCTTTAATCAACCTAAACGAGCTGCTACAGCTTCGATCAGATTGATAAGCGGGGCCGGGAAAATTCCTAAAATGATCAACCCAAGGCTGAGAAGAACCAATGTAACCTCAGCCAGAGGAGTGAGGCGCGGAGCCGTCCAGACAGCGGATTCTTCCTCTGGCTGGCGGAAGATGGTGATGGCCACACGCAGATAATAGAAAACGCCGATCACGCTGCCGATTACCAGCGCAGCCAGGAGCAGCCACAAGGATGATTCCACACCGGCGGCGGCCAGGAAGATCTTGCCGACCAGGCCGCCGGTTGGCGGCAGGCTGGCCAGGGAAAGCAGCGCCAGGCCGAGGAAGATGGCCGGTCTGCGCTGCTGGCGGAACAGCCCGCGATAATCTTCCAACTCCTCGAACTCTTTCTGCGGGTGGGAGAGCACGGTGATCACGCCAAAGGCAATCAGGCTCGTAATGATATAAACCACCAGGTAGAAAGTCATCGAGGAGATAGAGAGCGCATTGCTCGCCAGGAAAGCCACCAGCAAATACCCAAAATGGGCGATGGAAGAATACGCCAGGATCCGTTTTACATTGCTTTGGACAACCGCCAGCACGTTCCCGGCCAGCATGGACAAAATCGCGATCAAGGCGAACACATTCCACAGGTTGCTGCCCAGGGTGAGCGGCACAAAAGCAAACAGCCGCAACATCAATGCAATGATGCCGCCTTTGGAGACCGTCGCTACAAAAGCCGTCACCGGGGCGGGCGCGCCCTGGTACACGTCAGGCGCCCACATATGGAAAGGGACCAGCGCCAGCTTGAAGCCGATCCCGACCATCAGCATGGCCAGGCCAACGGTCAACAGCGCGCTATCCGCAGCTGAAAAATTTGAAGGGGAACTCATCTGGTCGAATTGCATCGTACCGTAGACGAGATAAGCCAGCGCCATCCCAAAGAGCAGGAATGAGGAAGCCGCAGCGGCCAGGACCAGGTACTTAATCGCCGCTTCGATCCGTTGCCGTTCGAAACGGGTATAGGCGATGAGAGTGTAGAGCGAAATGCTCAGGGTTTCGAGGCCGATGAAAAAAGAAACAAAATGATTGCTGACGACGAGCACAACTGCCCCCAGCGTGGCAAGCATCATCAGCAGGTAATACTCTTCCCTGTTACCCGCAACTTTTTCAAGATAACTAAAAGAAAATATAACCACCACCAGGCTGGCAGCCAGGACCAGCGCGATATAGAAGAGGGCAAAACCGTCGATTACAACCAGCGGTGTGACGGTACGAGGCAGTCCGCTGGAGGCCAGGGGCAGGGCAGCCAGCGAGAGCACCAGACCGATCAGGGTGAGGGCAAACGTCAGGCGGTGATCCCGCTTGAAGGCGATCACCAGCATCACGGTCACGATTGCAGCGGACAAGACCAGCAGGGGCAGGAGCGGACGTAAATCCTGGAGCGTCATTGTCAACCTTGCAGCTCGTGGGCGGCGTCCACGTCCATCGTCTTGAACTGCTGGTAAAGCCGTAGGATCAGGGCCAGCCCGATGCTCACTTCCGCCGCAGCCAGAGCCAGGATGAACAGGAACATGACCTGCCCGTCAGGCTGGCCCCAGCGCGTGCCAGCCACAATGAAAGCCAGCCCCGCAGCGTTGAGCATGATCTCGATGGACATGAGCATGAAGAAGATATTCCGGCGCACCAGCAGGCCGACCAGGCCAACTGTAAATAGCATCGCGGACAAAATGAGCGCGTGGTTCAAAGGGATGGCAGTCATTTTTTCGGCCTTTCTTGTTCGCGCCTGCCCAGGTGGTAGGCCCCGACCAATCCTGCCAGAAGCAGCATAGAAGCCAGCTCTACACCCAGCAGATAGGGCCCAAACAACGAGAGTGAAACCTGATGTGGCGTGACTTCGGTGACATCCAGCGGCTCGGGAAAGCCCAGCCTGAGCGCAATGATCAACTCAATCAACAGGATACCGGCGATGAAGACCAGCCCACGCCAGGTGCTCAGGTTGAACCAGCGCCGTTCCTGGTCTACGGACTGCGGCCCGATATTGAGCATCATGATCACGAAGACGAACAGCACCATGATCGCCCCGGCATATACAATGACCTCCAGGGCGGCGATGAACGGCGCTCCTAACAAGAAGAATATCAACGCTAGAGAGAGTAAGGCCATGACCATATACAGCAGCGCATGGACCGCATTCAAGCGGGTGATGACCATAACGGTACAAAAGAGCGCTACTGCTGCGGCCAGATAGAACAACCAAACCATAGGGGACCTCCCTGGATTACGGCAACAAACTGCGGATATCGACCGGCTCGTTCTCGTTGACGGCCTCGCCCTTGTCTTTCTCGGCGATCTTCAGGCCAGAGACACGGTAGAAATTATAGTCATGATACTTGCCCGTGCCGTCGATGAGCAAATCTTCCTTTTCATAGACCAGGTTCTGGCGGTTGGACTCGCTCATCTCGAAATCGGGGGTGAGCTGGATCGCGTAGGTGGGGCAGGCTTCCTCGCAATACCCGCAGAAGATACAACGTGAAAAGTTGATCCGGAAGAACTCCGGGTAGCGGCGGCCATCTTCTTCTTCGGTGGCTTGCAGAGAAATACAGTCCACGGGGCAGGCCACAGCGCACAGATAGCAGGCCACACAGCGCTCTTCGCCATCCGGGTCGCGGGTCAAGACGATGCGCCCGCGCCAGCGCGGCGGCAGGTACGGTTTCTCTTCTGGGTATTGGATGGTCTCCGGTTTTTGAAAGATGTGCAGGAAAACCTTCCACATGGTTCGGAGCGCACTTATAAACATTAAATCTCCTTATTAATTTGACCCTGAGCGGAGCGCAGCGCAGTCGAAGGGCAGCTATCAAATCATCTGGCGCTTCCCCCTTCGGGGACAATACGCCCTTTGGAGAGCACTCAGGGCTACTCAACCAATGTACTTACTTGTAGCCTATTTGTTTCCTTAGCCCGGCGGCGAGGAAAGTGCCCCGAATGGGGTACACCGCCTTGAGCAGGGTTAAAACCCAAACGCCAGTACCAGCCCACCCGTGACCACAAGATTCAACAAAGTCAGCGGCAGCATGGCTTTCCAGGCGAAGGCCATCAACTGGTCGAAGCGCGGGCGCGGCAACGAAGCTCGGAGCAAGATGAACAGGGCGACAAAGACCGATGTCTTCAAGCCGAACCAGACAAATGGCGGCAAGAAAGGTCCCAGCCAGCCGCCGAAGAACATGGTAACGATAAAGGACGAGATCAAGGCAATGCCCAGGTATTCGCCCACGAAGAACATGCCGAACTTCATCCCGGAATATTCGGAGTGGTAGCCGGCGATCAGCTCGCTCTCAGCCTCGGGCAGGTCGAAGGGCAGGCGGTGGGTTTCAGCCAGCCCGGCCATCAGGAATGTCACCAGCCCTAAGAACTGCGGGATAAAAAACCAGACATTCCTTTGCGCCTCGACAATATCCCGCAAGCTAAAGGAGCCGGCCATGACAACTACGCCTGCCAGCGATAGTCCCATGAAGACCTCGTAGCTGAGCATCTGCGCGGCCGAGCGCATCCCGCCCAGCAGGGAATATTTGCTGTTCGAAGACCAGCCGGCCAGCATCACGCTGTAAACGCTCAGCGACGACATCGCCAGGAAGAACAACAGGCCAATGTTGAAGTCGACCACGCCGATCCCGGGTGCAAAGGGTATGACCGCAAACGACATCAGCACCGTCGTCATCACCACTGCGGGCGCCAGGATGAACACCGGCTTGTCCGCAAAGGGTGGAATCCAGTCTTCTTTGGTGAAAATCTTGATCACGTCCGCCACCACCTGCAGCAACCCGAACGGCCCGACCCGGTTTGGCCCATAGCGGTCCTGCCAGACGGCCAGCAGGCGGCGCTCCACCCAGATCAACATGGCTGCTGTGGTCAATGCGCCGAACAGCACGCCAAATATATTAAGCCAGGGCAACCAGGCGCTCATACCTGGCCTCCTGACTCGTCAGCATCCCGGCGGATTTTGCCCAAAGCCGGCAGCCCAACCGGGATCCCGGGTAGACCGACCGGTAACCCAACCGTATTCTCAGGCAACGAATCCATCATTTGGGCGGGTAAGTGCAGCGAACGACCGAGCAAATCGATCCGGACAACCTCTCCTTCCTCCACGCCAAGCTGTTCAGCAACCGACGGGTTCAACGCCAGATATGGCCCGGGCAAACGCTCTTTGATTGGGGGAGACATGCTGCTAAGCTCCTCCGAGCCAAAAATATGATAGAGCGGGATTGCCAGGTATTCATGCTCTCTCGGGATAAACATACCCGGAAAATCGCGAAAATAAGTGACCGCTGCATCTTGAGACGGCTCGATCAGACGCCGCCCCGGGCTGCCACCGATCAACAGGCCACCTATTTCTTCCTGGAACTTGTTCAAAGCCTGGACCGAGTTCCAGCCCGGCGACCAATAACGGGGGATCAGGCTCGGCGGCGGTTTTCCTTTGTATCCTTCCATCGAAAAGGCAAGCGGCGCGTCCGGGTCAGGGGGCGGCTTCGGCTCGCTGACGTTGAGATTGGCATGCATGGCCGTCCTCCCGCTGTATCGATGCGGCTGGCGGGGGACCTTTTGCTCGACAAGGCGAAAATCTTCCGGCGGGGCAATCTCAAGGATGGGCTCAAACAGCGGCTTCTGGGATGCGAGCGTCTGAAGCACATCATCCAGGTTCTGCCACTGGCCGGAGAGTTCATGGTTGAGAATATCCATCATTTCGCTGATCCAGCGCCAGCTCTCGCGGACATCTCCTTCTGGCACAAACACCTGGAAATAACGCTGCGCCCTGCCCTCGTTATTGACCAGCGTGCCATCGCTTTCGGCGTAAGTGGCGGCCGGCAAGGCCAGGTCCGCTCTTGTGGTGGTTTCGTTTTCGAGCGAATCAAGAACAATAACGTGCTTGGCAGCCCGGAACAACTCGTCTACGAGACGCGCCCCGGCACGGCGGTAGAGATCGTTTTCTAGAACAATCAGGGCGCCATCCGGGTTATCCTTTAGAGCTTGAAGCCCCTGATCCAGGCTTTTGTCTTCAAGCAATGCCAGCCCCATACTGTTGCACTCGGGGACGGTGAAGGTAAGCCGGGCATCCTTACCCGCCGCTCGCAGCGCCCAGGCGACGGCGGCAGCAGCCTGGATTACGGCTTCACTACCCAGGCTTGTGCCCGAAACAACCAGCGGATTTTCCGCATCTCTCAGTTTTTGGGCGATTTCATCCGCCCGGGTTTTGAGCTCGTCAGGCAAATCATTCACCGCTGGCGAAGCGGGATCGAGTAGATTTGCAATGGCGAATCCCAGGGCGGCAATCCCGTCGGGAGCCAGATGGGCTGTGGCTGTGGCAACATCATCCAGGCGTGTGGCTGCCGGCGTAGCAATGTACAACGGACCTTTTTGGTCTTGAACGATCTCGCGGAGGGCGGCATCGTTCCATAAGTCAATATTTTTTTGGCTGGCCCGCTCGTTGGGCTGGTTGCGGACCGCCTGTCGCAACGACAGCGCCAGCATCGGCGCGGTGTTGGTCAGGTCTTCCCCCAGCACCAGGACGGCATCCGCGGCAGCGGCCTCCTGCAGGCTGGCGACCGGGACAGGCCCGTCGCGCAGGATGGAGAGGATACGCTGCTGAAGGCGGGACTCGTCCGCGGAGATCCCGGCAAAGAAATTATCAGCTCCTACCAGTGTCCGCAGGGCAAAATTCGATTCCAGCGTGGCGCGCGGCGAACCGATGCCGATCAAAGGGGTGCCTGGTTGAAGGATCTCTCGCAGCTGCGAAGCGGTTTCTTCAACGGTAGCAGGATGACGGTCCGGAGAAGGAAGCGATTTGATCCCAGGCTGGCGAATGCGCTGCAGGCTGTTGACAAATTCATAGCCGTAGCGGCCGCGGTCGCACAGGAAATATCCGTTTACGTCTGCATTGTAGCGGTTACGGATGCGGCGCAGCTTCCCATAACGCTCACCGGGAATGGTGTTGCATCCCAGGCTGCAGTGCACGCACACCGACGGAGCGGTTTGCAGGTCCCATTTGCGGGTGTAGTGCTGCTTGTAGGTTTTGTCGGTAAACACGCCGGTGGGACAGACCTCCACCAAGTTACCGCTGAACTCGCTCTCCAGAACGCCATCTTCCTGGCGGCCGAAATAGACATGGTCGTGAGCAGCGAAGACGTCCAGATCCCGCCCGCCGGCGAAATCGCGGTAATAGCGCACGCAGCGGTAACACTCGATACAACGGTTCATCTCGTGGTTGATGAACGGGCCGAGGTACTGGTTTCTGAAGGTGCGCTTGTTGAAGCGCTTCCGGCGATAGACGTGACCGGTCATAACGGTCATATCCTGCAGGTGACACTCGCCGCCTTCGTCGCAAACCGGGCAATCGTGCGGGTGGTTGAGCATTAACCACTCGGCTACCGAGTTGCGGAACTCTTTGGCGCCCGGGTGTTCAATCGAGATACGGGTTCCATCCGCTGCGGGCGTCATGCAGGCCATGATGATTTTGCCGGTTTGGTCGTTTTCATCCTTGAACTGGGTGACCGCACACTGGCGGCAGGCGCCGACAGATCCCATAGCCGGGTGCCAGCAGAAGTAGGGCAGATCCAGTTTCAGGGACAGGGCAACGTGAAGCAGATTTTGTTTGGAATCGACCTCGTACTCTTTATCGTCAATAAAAATTTTGGCCATTGGTTATCTCAAATAAATACTCAACTGTGGTTTTCGACTCTACACGTTCCTGTTCTTGTCATTTCGACGAGTGTAGCGAGGAGAAATCTTCGTTCCGTCGTGGAAAAGATTTCTCGCTGTCGCTCGAAATGACAAACTGTCGTACCGTGTTTTGTGAACAAATTGTTACTTCCACGGGCAACCTTTT
>JAABUE010000012.1 GCA_011389535.1 Anaerolineales bacterium | reverse complement strand
CGCGTTTGACCGGACGCTGGGCACATTTATGGGGCATGAGGCCGTCCGGACGATCCTTGCTGCAACGCCGGATGACGAACCGGTGGTGATCGGGATCAAAAATAACCGTATGACCCGCATCCCATTAATGTATGGGATCGAGAAGACGCAAGCCGTGGCCGAGGCAATCGCCGCTAAGGACTACGAACGCGCGATGGACCTGCGCAGCTCGTCATTCAAAGATGCTTTCCGAACCTTCAAGACGATGGTACGCGCCCTGCCCCACCCGATCGAGCCCGGACAGAAACGCTTCCGTATCGGCGTGCTCAACGCGGGCGCGCCTGCTCCGGGGATGAACACCGCTGCCCGCGCCGCCGTCCGGCTGGGGCTGGACCAGGGTCATATGATGCTGGGCATACGCAACGGTTTCGAAGGCCTGGCAGACGCCGAAGTCGTGGAGATGGAATGGATGAGCACCAGCGGCTGGGCCACGCAAGGCGGCTCTTTGCTCGGGACCAACCGCAGGATCCCGCAGGGAAGCGATTTGTATTCCCTCGCGCGGGTGATCGAAGATCAAAAAATCGATAGCCTGCTTGTCATCGGCGGTTGGAACGCTTACGAGGCCACGCGTCTGCTCCTGAACAACCGTCAAAATTACCCGGCATTCAACATCCCGACGATCTGCCTGCCCGCTTCGATCAACAACAACCTGCCCGGCTCCGAGCTCAGTATCGGCGCGGATACTGCCCTGAACAGCATCGTAGATGCGGTAGACAAGATCAAACAGTCTGCCGTGGCAACCCGGCGCTGCTTCGTGGTCGAAGTGATGGGACATTACTGCGGCTACCTGGCCTTGATGGGCGGTCTGGCCACTGGCGCAGAACGGGTCTACATGCACGAGGAAGGTATCACGCTGCGGGATCTTCAGGCTGACGTGCAAAAGCTGACTGAAGGATTCTTATCCGGAAAACGGTTAGGGTTGATCATCCGTAACGAATACGCCAACCATATCTACACCACCCATTTCATCTGCTCGCTGTTCGAAGAGGAAGGCAAGGATGTGTTCGACGTGCGACCGGCCATCCTGGGCCACCTCCAGCAGGGCGGCGACCCTTCGCCGTTTGACCGGATCCAGGCCAACCGCTTCGCGCGTCTGTGCCTGGAATTTCTGATCGATGAGTGTCAAAAAGGCGGCGAACGCAGCGCCTTTATCGGCCTGCAGAACGGCCAGATCCAGTTCCACGATATGCGCGACTTCGAGCGCATGGTCGTGAGCGAGTTCCAGCGTCCACGCGACCAGTGGTGGAGGGAACTGCGACCGATTGCCAGGTTGTTGGCCCAATATGGGCCGGGGCAACTGGTAGAGTAAGGAGCCCGCTATGTATGGAACAATTGCTCGTTTCCGTCTCAAGCCCGGAGTCAAGGATGAATTTGTAGAAACGATGGACAGCCTGGGTGAGGCTATTATCCCGGGCTGGGTGGCCGATTACTATTACCAGATGGAGTCTGACCCGGATGAGTTCTATCTGGTGGCAATTTTTCGCGACAGGGAAACTTACCAGGCCAACGCGGACTCTTTAGATCAGCACGAACGCTATCTCATATTCCGTTCGTTTCTGGTCGCTGACCCGGAGTGGCATGACGGCTTTATCGTCTCAGCGACCGGGCCGAAGGCAAAGTGATTCCCGAGCCAAAAATCTGCGCACTGACCTGCCAAAGGAAAACGCCAGGAAGCGGACCTTACCCGGCGGCTATATTTCTATGATTGACGCGATGAGATCTCTTTCGTCTTATACTTATCCTGAAAGGAACAAACTATGGAAATTATTATTTCACACAATGAAGGCACACCCCGCGTTGCGGTCATGCAATTGCGAGGCGCGTTAGACGGCAGCACCTACGAATATTTCATCAGCGAAGCACAGAAGTTATATGATGCCGGAACCCGCAACCTCATATTGGACATGAGCGAACTGACTTTTTTAAGCAGCGCCGGGCTTTCAGCCTTACACCGGACCGCCCGGGTATTCCGCGGCGAAGACCGTTCCACTTTCGAAGAAGGTTGGGGAGCCATCCATGCCATGGGGAAGGAACGTGACAAAGGCTTCCTGGAGCATATCAAACTTCTCAACCCCAGCGAAAAAATACAATCGGTGCTCGATACAGTCGGCTTCAAGAGCTTCTTTGAAATCTATACCGAAATCCAACCGGCCCTGGCCTCCTTTCAATAGTCAACCACCCGCGGTTTAAACCAAACGTGCAAACCAAGAAGGTTTGCACGTTTTTTGGTTAAGAGTGGGAAAGTCAACAAGCTTGAGCCATTTGTCTTTGGATCTCGCACAATCCCCCCGGCATTCTATCGTGTGAAGCGCCCCGCGCCCCATCCGGCTGAGCCGGGAACCGCAGCGGGGAAGGAGGCGCCGACAGGCTCCCGGACCAGCCACCGGGAGCGGCTTGTTATAAAACTGTAATACTATAAAGGATAGAGCTAGCATATAGTTAGCTTATAGCTTCAATATAGCTAGCATATAGCTTGATTGGCAGATGTTCCATTGACTGGTGAATGAACCACCCCCGGAGAGCAAAGGAGATCGCATGGCAAAGATACGAAAGAACTTATTTTTACAGGGAGTGAGCGGCAGCGTGGGCGGCCAGTTGGTGCTACGCCACCTGCGAGACGGGCGCACGATCCTGTGCGCGATGCCCGATTTCAGCAGCCGGAAGTTCAGCGGCAAGCAGATCAGCCACCAGCAGCGCTTCCAGGAAGCGGCGGCGTACGCGCGCAAGGCGGCCAAAGAGCAGCCCCTGTACGCGGAACTGGCGGCAGATACGATGAAGACCGCCTATAACATCGCCCTCTCGGACTGGTTCCACCCGCCGGCGATCAAACGGATAGAGCGACAGGGCGAGACGCTGCGGGTGCAGGCCAGGGACAACGTGCGCGTGGAGCGGGTGTGGGTGACGGTCCTGGATGGGGAAAAGGTGGTGGAGCAGGCTGAAGCCGCCGAGGTGGGATCGGATTGGTGGCAGCTCCCCGCGCCGGGCGCGGGCGGCAGGATGGTGGTGATGGCAAAAGACCTGGCTGGGAACGTGGTGGCGATGGAGGTGGATGATTAAAGTATGACAGTGAACTTTTTCTTTGTTCACTCACCCTTCTGTCTTTCGATTTCATCGCTCTCCATGCGCACAGCATTTTTTGTTCTCTTTGCCCTGTAAAGAGCCTGGTCCGCTTTCTTCAGGATTTCATCGATCTGATCGGATGGCTTTGCACAAGCGATCCCAATACTCACGGTGATGCCAAAAGATTCCACTCCAAAGCTGTATTCAGAACTGGCAATCTCGGATCGCACTCTCTCGGCCAGTGATTCTGCATCGCAATCCGGTGAGCCTGGCAATATCATAAGAAATTCCTCACCGCCCCAACGACCTACCCAATCCTGTTTACGGACCATAGATTGGAATATGCCGGCTGTTTTGACTAAAACATCGTCGCCCACGGAATGCCCCCAGCGATCATTCACTTGCTTGAAATTATCGATATCGATCAATAATACGGAAAATTCACTCTGGTTCCTCTGCGCCCGGGAAAGTTCCTTCTCAAGGAAAGCTTGCGTCGCGCGTCGATTCGGTATCCGGGTCAGGACGTCGATCGTGGCCACTTCCATCAGGTCATTCCTCAGGCGCTGGCTCACCATCAGGATAAACCCCATCGACCAGAAGAAGCTGAGTGCAAACGAGAGCAGGTAGGTTGCAGATTGTACCGGGGAAAGACTGAAAGGATCCGCGGGCGGGTTCAAGACGATGCTGACCGTCCGGAGGATCAAAAATGTCCCATGGAAAAGAAAGGAGACCAGCATCAGGATTGCGCTGAAGCGGAGAGTGGTTTTCTGTATGCGCCAGAGCTGGTTAATCACAATGGCAGCGATGGCGACGGACCCGAGAGAGTGCGCGATGATCCGCCGTCCGATGTCATCCTGCCAATATGTAAAGTACACCAGGAAAAACAGGACGGTTGCAATGACCCCGATCACGAACGCCTTGTTATAGGGGATTCCCGTGAATTGGCTGAGCGCAATATAAAATAGACCGGTTCCTGCCAGGAGCAAGGTGTTTGACAGGATGATGGTTAGGAAACCAGGCAGCCTGTCCTCGAACAGGCGCAGCATAATTCCAACTGCCACGCACAGGTTGGCCAGCAATGCGGCGCCAACCCCTCGATATTGTTTCAACTCCCTGATCAGATATGCCTGGGCTCCAATAACGGAAGCCTGGACAAAAAAAGTCATACCTATAAAGAGAGCGATCGTCCGTACATCAAACTGGAAGAGGATCTGCATTCGAAACCTTGTCTATACATCATAGCTTATCTATAAATGCAGGGAAAGGGGTGAAACCCCTTAAATTAGATTGAGAGGAAAACTGGACAGGGAATTGATTTTCCGCCGCCTCACTCAAATCTCACTTGACCCCCAGCCCGCTCCTCAATACTTCAACTACCTGGTCGAAGACTTGATTGACCTCGGGAAGCTCGATCCACTCCACTTCGCTGTCCCCGAATTTCGCTTGCAGGAACGGACCGAGATCGTTCATCAGACCCTGGACCATAAAACTGACCACAGCCGGATCCAGCTCAGGATCAAGCTGCCCGGACGATTGAGCCTGGGCGACCAATCCCTGGAAGTGCTCCTCGCGCAGCAACTTTGCTTTTTCAAAGACTTCGTCACGGAACGGCAGTGGGGTGGAGTACGCCCTGCGCGCCAACTTCGAATGGAGCGGGTACTTCAAAGAGGCCTCCACCGTCGCGGACATCTGCCAGCGCAGGGTTTCGAAGAAGCCAGCGCCGGGATCGGGTAGAGCGGACCCCTGGATGTAGCTCATCATTTCCCGGTTGGAGACATCCAGCAGGTACAGGAACAAATCTTGTTTGTCTTCGAAATACTGGTACAGGCTGCCTTTGGCGATGCCCGCTTTTTCGACGATCTTCGATACGGACGCGCTGTTATAGTCGCTGTTCGCAAATTCATCCAGCGCGATCGCGATGAAGGCCTGGCGCTTTTCTTCGGGCAGGTTCAAGAAGGTTTGTTTGGGCATGGGTTGATTATAAGCATTTCAATAGGTGGACCGGTTTGTCTTAGAATGTTGGCCGCGAATTTTCGCCACAGAGACTCAGAGACACAGAGTTTTTTTCTTTGTGTCTCCGTGACTCTGTGGCTAACCCCTCATTAATTCCCTTACACCGTTGCAGCTTGGTTTTTTCGTCTGTTCACGTATTTCACGCCAAAGTACACCGCCGCGTCACAGACCAGCATCCCGATCACAGCGGGGACCAATACCGCCCAGCCCGACTGGCCGCCCTCGACCACGCTCCAGGCGACTTTTCCTAGCGCGGCCAGGTTGATGACCGCCACACCCCACCACCACGAGCGCTTCCAGAAGGAGAGCGCCAGCAGGCTGAAAAACAGGGGTACGGTGAGCGTCAGGAGGACTTTTTGGGTCGTCCATGCGCCGGTCAGATATTCCCTCTCGGCTTCAAGGAACTGCGCCACCGTCGGGTCGACGCTTGCCGGGGCAGGGAACCAGAACATGCTCGTTGCAAGCGCAAAGATGGTCGCTATCATGCCAGCCCAACTGCGTTTATAAGCGAAGTAGATAAAGGGCAGGATGAACAACGGGCGGATATACCAGCTCAAAACATTGTGGTGCCGCGCCCAGGCCCAGGCGAGAAAGTCGTTGAGAAATTCCATTTGTACCTCCAAAACAATAATGTGACTGCATAGTCATATGACTATGCAGTCACATTATAGACGCTTCCCCTGTTTTGTCAAGAGATTTTTACCCAAGCTATGGAAGTAGCTCAACAAAACATGTATAATTCGGACAAGCCGGGTAAGCATTCGGGCAATATTTCTCACCGAGGATCCCTTTTAGATCCAGGAGACGGGTATGAAACCAAACATCTTTATGAGCTATTCTCGCCGTGAAGTGGGTTTTGTAGATCAACTGACGGGCCGGTTAGAAGAGGAAGGCTTTCAGGTCTGGCTGGACTACCGCAGCCTGATCCCCGGCTCACCCTGGAAAACGCAAATCGAAAAGGGACTGGACGAATCGGAAGTCATCCTGCTGGTGGTCTCGAAAGAATCGATGGCCTCAAAGTATGTCGAACTGGAGTGGCGGCGTGTCATCCAGGAGGATAAACGCATTATCCTGGTGATCCTCGAGGCAGTGGACCTTCCCGAAGTATTGGAAAAATATGAATGGGTGGATTTCCGCGGGAATTTCAAAGCCGGGATCAAGGAACTGGTCGGGCAGCTCGAATCCCCGGTCCAGGAAGAGCATCCGGTACCGCAAACCGGTTTCAAGATTCCCGGGGTGGTATGGTGGGCGTTTCTATTGAGTCTGGTCACGGCATTCATGTCCCTGTTCAGCCTTTGGTCGCTGTTTGTGCCCTTCTTTTTACTGCCCTTGCCTTACCGCATCTTCAAGCGTGATTTCAACATTACCCAGGTGCAGGCCGCTTTGTGGATGTTACCGGTCGTCCTGCTTCTCACTGCTTTTGCTTCAGAGGGGAGTGAGGGCAACGCAAGCGGTGAGGTGACCGGTGCGAGCGCAACTGCATTAGGGGTTTTCCTGTTCTCCGTGCTTGTCGTCCCCGTTTTGATCTTTGTGCTGCGCTCGAAAGGGATGCAACGCTGGGGAAAACCGCAGGCCAGCCTGATCAAGTTTGCCAGCTTATACCGGCCGGAAGGCCAGCCTCCGAAAGCGGTTTCCTTCTTCATCGACAACGCTCCCCAGGACCGGCACATCGCCGCTGAGATGGCGCGCACGTTCGAAAAATATGACCACCCCCGGGCAGCCGACATCCAATCTGCCGAGGCGGTCTTTGTCCTGCTCTCCGAGTTCAAAAACGATACCGAGGCGGACCCCGAGAGTCAGTCCGTCTTCCCGGTCATGATCCAGACTTGCGAACCGGCAGAAAGGCTATCCAAAGTCCAGTGGATCGACTTTCGCCGCGGCGTACGCAACCTGGATGCCATGGCCCGGCTGCTGCCCGAGCCTGCCAGGCTGCTGAAAGCGCTGGGCGTACGCCCGATGGGAAACCAGCTGACCCTCCCGCCTATTATCATGGGCATGTATTATTTCCTGACCTTGCTGGGCATCTTCATTTTGGGCAGTGTCTTCAAGAATGCCTGGGAATTCCCCGATAACTTCTTTGCGGCGTTCTTCCCGACCGCGATCGTGCTCGGCTTGATCGCTGTTCTGCTCTACTTCATGAACCGGGGCCTGATTCGGCGCAAGGGCAGGCTGGCCGGCTTCGTCAGCTTCAGCTTCGCCCTGCTGGGATTTGGCGTGCTGTCAACAGTGCAGACCTTTTTGCCCGCAATCATGCGCTCTGAGGATGCTGACTTCAGCCTGGCCGAGGCGTATCCGCTGTTCGCTTTCGTGGTCGGGATGACGGTCATGCTGATCTTCCTGGGCTTCCGCTACCGGGATGTTCACCGCTGGTTCCCGGCCAGGGCCAAGAAAGGCTGATTGTTGTTGAAAACGAAAAGCGACTCGGGGCGAGCCGCTTTTTTTGTGAGGCCTTACATGTCAGGTCGTTCCCTTGCCTGGCGGCCTGCACCTCACACCCCGCGCATCACGTTGGGCGCGGATAGAGAATAAGTTGCGTACACCGAAACAACGCGATAGTCTTCCCGCTGGACTCATCCGTCACCTGGGCATCCCAGTCTTGACCCCCTCCACGGAGCATATATTGAGCCAAATATATAGACTCCTCCCCCAAATACAACGATAAAAATTTAGAATTCGAATGTAATGACTAATTCGTTGTATTTGGGGGAGGTAGGTGGGGGCATATTAAAAGCAGAATTTCGGTTTTTGAAATCTCGGAGTTTTTTATTTCTTCAGCGCACCTTGCGCTCTACGCATCAGATCGATCGCGGATAGAGTATCAGTTGCGTACATCTGAACAAAGCGATCGTCTTCCCA
Source organism: Anaerolineales bacterium (assembly GCA_011389535.1). Lineage (GTDB taxonomy): Bacteria > Chloroflexota > Anaerolineae > Anaerolineales > Villigracilaceae > JAABUE01. Next base: position 27,743 of record JAABUE010000012.1, on the reverse strand, counting down.
CTTGTCTCATCCGTAACTTGCGCATCCCAGATCTGAGTTGTCCGGCCTCCATGCACTCGCGTTGCAATACAGGCAATGGCGCCTTCGCGCGCGGTATTCAAAAAATTGGTCTTGAGTTCTATGGTCGTGAAGTTGTGCGCCCCGCTGGGGAGGTCGGTGATCGTTCCATAACCGCAGGTCGTGTCCGCCAGGGCGATGATCGTCGCCGCGTGCAGGTAGCCGTTGGGAGCGAGCAATTCGGGGCGCAGGGCCAGGCGGCTGGTCAACCGTCCCGGCTCGATGCCGGTAAATTCAACCCCGATCAAGCCGGGCAGATATCCCTGGCTGCGGGCGTTCAGCTGTTCGATGGTCGCCATGGGACCAGAGTATCGCACAGCCAATTTTGACTATTTTTAGATCCACGCAATCTTGATTTCATCCCGCAAACCTTTAAATTCCGGATCTCCCGTAATCAATTCTGCCTTGCGGGTTTTTGCCAGCGCCGCGGCGAAACAGTCAGCATAGGAAATGTTTCCATTCACTTTGAAGGCAGCCGCCTGGTGTGTAAGCTGCCAGTCTGCCTTCACAATTTCTATCGCCATTCCCATGATCTCCTGGACATACTGGTCTGCAACCTCAACGGAGTTGGTGCGGGCAATCGAATACCATACCTCCCCCAGGTTGACAACACTCATCAGGAGGTTCATGCTGCCCTCTTCGGCTGTGAGAATTAAGCCTCGAACGAAGTCTGCGCCCGGCTCATCTTCAAAGAAGGCCATCAGTGCATAAGAGTCAAGCACCTTGGTTGTCATGCTTATTCTTCCAATTCCTTATCTTTACGGCGTTCTTCAACCAGGGCTTTCAGCCCTCCTTTGCCTTTGAGAGAGCCTTGCAGGTTTTTGAGATACTGTTCGGTCACAGGCTTCAGGACGATGCCGTCTCCCGTGTCTGTAACGATGATCTTGGTCCCTTTTTTGATCCCATATTTCCGCCGTAACGCGGCGGGTATGACAATTTGACCTTTAACAGTTGCGTAAGTCTCCATCTCGTAATACTCCTTATTGTGGCAATATATTACATCGATAATAAAAGTAAGTCAAGAAGTTTAATGTAATACCGCCTACGAAGCGGAGTGGTAGGCTGGCCGGGGGCAGAATACGTATAATAAAAACATGGCAACCATCCAAATGCCCATCCCCCACAAAGAAATCGCTGCCTTCTGCAAACGCAGGAAGGTGGTTGAATTTTCATTGTTTGGCTCAGTCTTACGCGACGATTTCCGGCCGGATAGCGATGTGGATGTGTTGGTCACATTTTCAGAGCGTGCGCAAATCAGCCTGTTCGACCTGGTGCAAATGAAACTGGAATTGGAAGAAATCTTCCACCGCCCTGTGGATGTGATCGAGAAGGATGCGCTTGAAAATCCATTCCGAAAGCGGGAAATCATTAACACTGCACAGGTCATCTATGCCGCCTAGCGAGAGGGATATGCCCTATCTATGGATATCCGGAAATAGTTGATATGCGCTGGGCGCTGAATAGCAGAACTCCGGGATTGCGAAGCATCTCGGGGTTCTTTTTTTACTCAGATTCTATCGGTAAATTCCGTATTCGCAAACTTTTGTCAGACAACGATACGATCGCGCCTTCTAGCAAAGAGGATTCAATCTCCATCCAAACTGCATCTAGGCGGGAAACGACTTCTTCGGTACGCAAATCCCTCAAACGCAAAATGACCACCGACGATCCTTCCTCCCCTGAAAAAGCAAGCAAGTGGCCGTAATCCAAATCGTGGGTCAGGATAATTTCCCCTGTCCTTTTGGCCTCTGCAACGATTTCAGCGTCTGTAGCGCGCGCCATGGCGACAAACATGACCGCGCTTTTTCAATTGCGCGGCCATGTCACGGTTCACATTCATGTTAAGCAGGAAATTCATCCAGCCACCGACCCAGGGGCAGGCAAGACCCTCTCTTCCATTGCCCAGGAAGCGTACGCCAACGCCTGGTAAATATCCTCCGCCTCCAACTCGGGCCAGGATTTGAGAATATCCTTGATCGACATCCCCGAACTCAAGTACCCAAGCACGGATGCAACAGGCATACGCATCCCGCGAATGGTGGGTTTCCCAAAGCAAACTTCGGGATTAAGAGTGATGCGGTCAAACTTGTAATGTCGAATTTCCATTTCGGACTCCTTTGCTTTTATGTCCATACAATATTTTACCTCTTTATTTAAACGATAATCCTTCATGCCCTTCGTGGACAAAACTGGTACAATCCCCCACCGAACCCTAATACTCAATTCCTGCTCACCAATTATCTTATGACAACCGACACCAAACAAGTCATCTACTCCATGCACAAAGTGGGACGCATCGTCCCGCCGAACAAACAAGTGCTGCGCGATATCTCGCTCGGCTTCTACTACGGCGCCAAGATCGGCGTGCTCGGGCTGAACGGCGCGGGCAAGTCCACCCTGCTGCGCATCATCGCCGGCGTGGACAAAGACTACATCGGCGAGATCTCCATGTCCAAGGGCTACACCGTCGGCCTGCTCGAGCAGGAACCGCAGCTCGACGACTCAAAGACCGTCATCGAAGTGATCCGCGGGGCGCTTCAGCCCATCGTCGACATGCTGGCCCGGTATGACGAGGTCAACGCCAAATTCGCCGAACCGGATGCCGACTTCGACGCCCTGATCGACGAGCAGGCCAGGCTGCAGGACGAGCTCGATAAACACGACGCCTGGAACCTGGATTCTCACCTGGAAGTCGCCATGAGCGCCCTGCGCTGCCCCCCGGCCGATTCCCCGGTCAAGATCCTGTCCGGCGGCGAGCGGCGGCGCGTCGCGCTGACCCGGCTGCTGCTGACCGAGCCCGACATCCTGCTGCTCGACGAGCCCACCAACCATCTGGACGCCGAGTCCGTGGCCTGGCTGGAGCATCACCTGCGCGACTACAAAGGCACGGTCATCGCCGTCACCCACGACCGCTACTTCCTCGACAACGTCGCCGGCTGGATCCTGGAGCTCGACCGCGGCTACGGCATCCCCTGGAAGGGCAACTACTCGTCCTGGCTGGAGCAGAAGCGGGAGCAGCTGCGCCAGGAGGAGAAGAGCGAGTCCAAGCGCCAGAAGACCCTGCAGCGCGAGCTGGAATGGATCCACATGTCGCCCAAGGCCCGCCAGTCCAAGGGACAGGCGCGCGTTACCGCCTACGAAAAACTGCTCTCGCAGGAATACGAGGGCTACCGCGGCGACCAGGAGATCTACATCCCGCCCGGCCCGCGCTTGGGGGATGTGGTCATCGAAATGAATGGAGTGACCAAATCCTATGGCGACCGCCTCATCCTGGACGATCTGTCTGCTACCGTTCCCCCCGGCAGCATCGTCGGCGTGGTGGGTCCCAATGGCGCGGGCAAGACCACCCTGCTCAGAATGATCGTCGGGCAGGAACAGCCCGATAGCGGCTCGATCAGGGTCGGCGAAACCGTCAAATGGGCCTACGCCGACCAGTCCCGCACGCTCGACCCGGAGAAGACCGTCTACGAGGAGATCTCGCAGGGCGCGGAGATGCTCGAGCTGGGCAGCCGCAAGATCAACGCCCGCGCGTACTGCTCATCCTTTAACTTCAACGGCTCCGACCAGCAGAAGAAGGTCGGTGTTTTATCGGGCGGCGAAAGGAACCGCGTCCACCTGGCCAAGACCCTGACCGAGGGCGCCAACGTGATCCTGCTCGACGAACCGACCAACGATCTGGACGTGAACACGCTGCGGGCGCTGGAAGAAGCGCTGGAGAACTTCGCCGGCTGCGCGCTGGTCGTCAGCCACGACCGCTGGTTCCTGGACCGCATCTGTACCCACATCCTGGCCTTCGAAGGCGACAGCCAGGCGCGCATGTCCCTGGGCAACTGGTCGGACTACGAAGCCGACTACAAGGCGCGCTACGGCAAGTCCGCCGAGGTGCCGCAGAGGATCAAGTATAGAACGTTGAAACGATAACCCGGAGTGACAGTCACTTCGAGGGTGAACTGTCCACGCTTTTATTGGTAAAGGAAGTTAAATGGAGAAAATTGAAACGATTATTGTCGGCGGCGGGCAGGCGGGGCTGGCCACAAGTTATTACCTGAACCAACTGGGACGCGAACATATCATTTTTGAGCAGGCAGAGAAGGCGGGTCATGCCTGGCGCAATGATCGCTGGGATTCGTTCACCCTCGTGACTCCCAATTGGACGATTCAACTCCCTGGCGCGCATTACGATGGCAACGACCCCGACGGTTTCCTGTCACGCAATGAGATCGTCTCCTACTTCGAACGATATATTGAGAAATTCGATTTGCCGGTTCAGTTCAAAACACCGGTGCTGGAAATCTCCCCTCTAGATAATGAACAGGGTTATCAGGTGAGAACAAACAGCAGGGATTACCAGGCAAAAAATGTCGTGATGGCAACGGGATCATTCCAAAAGCCGAGAATTCCTGCGTTCAGCGCCAACATTCCAACCAGCATCATGCAACTCCACTCAGGCAAATATCGCAATCCGAGCCAGCTGCCTGAGGGCGCAGTGCTGATCGTTGGCTCGGCGCAATCAGGAACACAGATCGCGGAGGAGCTTTATCAATCCGGGCGCACAGTGTATTTATGTGTATGCTCTGCGCCCCGCGTTCCACGCCGCTACCGCGGGAGAGATATGTTCGCATGGCTGGTGGAATCTGGTTTCATGGACCAAACCCCGGATAAACTCCCCTCGCCCAAAGCCAGGCTTGGGGGCAACCCTCATCTCAGCGGCAAAGACGGCGGTCATTCGCTGAACCTTCATTTGTTCGCGCGCGCTGGTGTGAGACTATTGGGTCGCATGACGGGCGCGCAGGATGGAAAGGTGATGGTATCGTCCGATTTGAAGGAAAACCTCGCTAGGGTGGATAAAGTGGAAGGGGACATCATCGGGATGATCGATGGGTATATTCAGACAAACAACATCTACGCCCCACAGGAAATATTGCCCAATTATCAGGATGGCTATGCAGTCGAGGAAACCACCGAATTGGATTTGAAAGCCGCTCATATCAATACAATCATCTGGGCAATGGGATACACATTCGATTACGGCATTTTGAAATTACCGCTCACGGATGAAGACGGTTTTCCCATACAGCAGCGCGGAATAACCAAACATCCCGGCCTTTATTTTATTGGCACGTCCTGGATGCACAAGCGCAAATCCCCGCTTTTGCTTGGCGTGGGTGAAGACGCAAAACACATCGTATCGCATTTGACGTGATAATCGCTGGATCCAAAACTGCCCCCCAAAGGCAACAGCCAGGCGTGCCTGCTGCTGAGCAGTTGATCCGATTATGAAGCCATGGTAATGGATAAATTTGGGAAGGATCTGACCCCGTATCGGGCGAAATACAGAACTCTTATGCGATCATCGCTAGAAGTGATGACGGCCATCGAAGGGGCGCCAGCCTCAGGTAAAGTAAATTGTCTAATAACATATTGGTGCCCATCAAGGCGAAAGTTGTCCCAAGAAAAGCAGGCATTTCCCACCATCTTTTCCGCACTGCTGCAATAAAGACAACAATATACATTGAATACACAAAGAAAGAAATCACGCTGCCAAAATACGTGTAGTGCCGATACATGGGTATTGGAATAAGTGGTGTATAAGCTGTTAAAAGAACAACAATTAAACTAACAACCGCAACGATAGATAATTTTCGGTTAATTAAGTACAGACTGATTCCCCCGGAAACGACAGAAAGCAAGACTGCTACAAACAGTGCAACGATAAGGATTACTGGAGGATCTTTGTATTCCCAGATTATATTACCACCAACCACAGAAGCCCATCCGTCATGCAAATTCAGAACAAGGGGCACTGCCCCAAAAACAAGAGAGAATAACCCCAAAACGGAAGAAAGTCTTGCGGGTTGGTAGTCCTGTACCTGATCATTCAAATTAGAGTCCATGGCTCATCCCTTTCAAGCTACAACCCCTTATCTTTTGTTGTGTTACGAAAGGTAAATCGTACAAGGTTACAAATCTAGTTCGATGTCCCCCCGATTACGAAGCCGATTACAAGGCATGCTACGGCAAATCTGCCGAGGTGTCACAAAGGATCAAGAAAAGAATTTTAAAGTGCTAGTCGAGAAGTGCGTCGCACCTTGTTTATCAGATTGGTTCAAACGTGAACATCTTTCGTTAAACGGATGAAACCAACCTGTCTGGTGCGACGCACCCTCCTTGAATAGCTAACACCAAAGTGACAGTCATCTTGCCCACTCCGCTTTGCTTCGGGATGCTTTGCAAAGATGACTGTCACTTTTTATCTGAAAACGGACAGTTCCCACTTATCTGGTGCGATGCGCGATCTAGCAAATTGATTGGGAATTGTAAACTTACAGCCCGCATACCCAATGTAAAATGTTCTCAAATGGATAGATAAACTGCAACAAGGTTGATTGTGGCGGGAGAAGCGTTCAGGTTTTATCTCGTCCGACAAAGGAGAACACTATGCCCCTCTTTGATTTATTCAAGAAGTCAAACAAAAAGGAACCCGGGAAAGAGCAAAACGACAGAGCGGCCAAGCCGCCTACAGACAACCCGCTTCTCTCGCCCGAAATGCAGAAGAAACGCTACGAGGCGGCGATGGAGTTTTTAAAGGTTTTCCAGGAGAAGATGCCGCTCGTAGGTGGAAAGCCTCACGCCGGGACCGTCATTTCCATTGCATCCCGTCTGGCGGGGACGAGCCTGTTCAGGTCGATCCATAGAAAAGATTTTGACCCCGGTATGGTTGTGCTTTCGGAAGAAGTAAATAATGCCTATCCCGAGTTGCTGAACCTGTTTGCATTCTATTGCAAACAAAACGGGATCGATGTAATGTCGAAACCCCTGGTTCAGGTAATCCCTGATCAAAATAAACCGCTCATGGAGCTTGATCAAATCCAGGCTGAATATCAGGACCAGTATAACGAGATCATGAAAAAACACGGGCTCGATGATCTGGAGGGCGCCCGGGCCGGAATGGTCCTCTGCTCGATCGTTTTTCACTACCATTGTATTGCGAACAAAGACATCGACCCTTATGTAGCGACCGGGATCGTTGCAATGGGGGTTATCGAAGGCGCGAAGACCAGCCCGGCGCCGTTAAAATCAAATGGTGCTATGCCGACTTCAGCTTCAAGCCAAAATGCGCAAAATAGTCAGGTGGCTGAGTTATCGAGAAGTATCGCTGAAAATTCCACAAGCGGCTCTGGTAACAGGCTTGTATTGGGAGAAGGGATGATGCCTATGCAGGAGGCCTTAAGCAACGGTGGAAAATACATTTTGGTCAACCCGGGGGTCTTGAGTAAACTCAAAGAAAGTAACATTGATCCGTTTGTGGTATACGAAACTGCTCTACGCATGGAAGTCGAGTCGAAAATTCCCCGGATCGATTTTGTCCATGCCAACGCGGATGAACTGGTACAGGAATGGAGCGGCAAGCCAGAAGAGCAAGCTCCCCTCCACGTCCGGCAGATGTTGTGGCTGATAGCAAACGCGGAGAAGTTTGGTTACCAGCAGAGCGGGAATAGCTGGATACTGAAGTAGTAAAGTACAACTCGAACAAAGAAGTGACTGTCACCCTCCTGGTGACAGTCACTTCTTTGTTTAATCTGAAATTTTTACCTGCTTGAATTCGGACCTATTCTGTCATAAAATGAATATAAACATCAGGAGGTTGTCAAAATGATTCGCTGGTTGGTTTTCATCCATATCCTATCCGCCCTGACCTTTTTCCTCGCCCATGGTACTTCAGCGGCGATGGCTTTCCAAATCCGCAAAGAAAAGGATATCGAGCGCATCAAGGCCATGCTCGATCTCTCCGGCACAACCATGATACTCATGTTCATCTCTTTCCTGGTTTTGGGCATTAGCGGCCTGATCCTGCCTTTCCTTTTCCATTTCTGGAACACAGGCTGGGTTTGGCTTTCGATCGTATTGATGCTGGTCGTCTTCTTCTACATGGCTTTTATGAATGAACGCGCCTACAAAAAGCTTCGAAAGCTGGTTGGCTTGCCCTACAGGGCCGGGAACAAAGAGCTCCCCGCAGAGCCGCCTGCCAGCCAGGAAGAAATCCAGGCTCACATCCGCTCGATCAACGTTACCCTCCTGGTTATCATTGGCTTTGTCATCCCGGCTTTCGTCGCCTGGCTGATGACGTTCAAGCCATTCTAGCATTATTCTGCTTCTTCTGATTCCGGGGCAGGTTCGACCCGAGCGGCTTTCATCCCTGCCTTCAAGCCCTGCTGGTAGGCAAAATAAGCGACGAACGCGAGCACAGCCAGCGGGAGGAGCAGGCGTAAGAACCCACCCAAGAAAAAGAACGGCAGGCTGAGGAACCCAAAGCCGCCGAAGCCGCGCCCGCCCATCATCGGCTGCCGGAATTCACGATTACCAAAACCGTAACCGTCCATCATCGGGTGGCCGTAGTAAGCAGGTCCGCTCCACAAAGACATGTGACCAAAACCGAAGAAATTAGCGACCAGAAAGCCCACACCCACAAGGATCACAAAACCAAGCGTGATTCCCAAGATCCATTTTAAAGTTTTGCTCATAATCTTGCTCCTTTTACAGTAAGAACATCATAGCATATCCATGTAAAATTTCTGTGAAGAAAGTTTGAAGGTTGTATAAGAAATTCCTCTCCCTGAGCGGAGCGTAGCGCAGTCGAAGGGCGCTTCCAGGATACATCACGGTTTCTCCCGGGCACGACGCGACGATGGTCTTCACTACACATGCCTGGATTGCAGGCAGCGAGAAGAAATTATTGTTTTCGCCACACCTGATAAATAGCCAGATTCCCCTCTTTGCCATCCGAATAGAACGTTTCGATAATTTCAAATCGACTGGCCCGAGCCAACTCGATCAGCTCCGCCTCGCTGAAGTGGTGGACGTAGCGCAGACCCGTACCGCCGGAGCGCCAGTCGAGCAGGTAATCCCCATTGTCTACATCTGCTTCCGTTAAACCGGCCTCGCTCCACGCCCGGACCCTCTGCCTGAGTCGCGGGCTGTTCAGGAATTGCCAGTTCGAGTGGATGAAGCGGCCGTCTGGAGCCAGTAATTCACGGATGGTCTTTAATATATCCAAGCGCAGACGCTGGCCGGGAATATGGTGGAGAACAGCGAAAGCAGTGATCAGTGACCAGTAATCAGTCACTGATAACTGGTCACTGTCCACTGATAACTGCGTCAGGTCTAATTCCCGGAATTCAGCAGAAAAACCATCAGGCATAGACTCGGCATCCTTTAACAACGGCAGGCTGAAGTCCAGGCCGAGATACGCGCCGCGATGACCCCCGCGAGCCAGAGTCCGCGCCAGCTCGCCGTTCCCACAGCCCAGGTCGAGAACCGTCTCATCCCCATCCAATGAATCGATCACCCGCCGCACCCCCGGCTGGATGCGCCCGCGGGTGGCGGAAAAGGGTCTACCGAAATCAGAATAGAATTTTTTGTTGAGCTCGATCAGGCGCTGGGCGATGTCCGCTTTCACAGGCGTATTATATGATACCCGGAAGGGTATATCGGGTTATAATCCTCAGCCTTACGAGGTAAAAAGTGTCGAAGAAACAGAACTGGACAGAAAACCACAGCCTGACGCCTGAAAAACTGGCACTGGCCCGGCAGGTACTGACGGAAGTGCGCCGGGGCCGCCCGGTGATGGATAGTGTGCGCAAACACCCGATCTCCACCGGCGGATACCTGGGCAAGCACGTGCTGGTAGCCGCTTATAACCAGATGGTGGAAGAGGGCGTAATGCGCGCAGACGTGCGCTTGTTGGAACGGATCCGCTTGAAACCGGTACGGACGCTCTCCGGCGTGACCACCGTCACGGTGCTGACCAAGCCCTATCCCTGCCCGGGCAAGTGCATCTTCTGCCCCACCGACGTGCGCATGCCCAAGTCGTACCTGCCGGATGAACCCGGGGCGATGCGCGGGCTGGAACATAACTTCGACCCGTATGACCAGGTCCGCTCGCGGCTGGAAGCGCTGAAAGCGGTCGGCCACCCCACCGACAAGGTGGAACTTTTGATTTTAGGCGGCACGTGGTCGTCGTACCGGAGGGATTACCAGGAGTGGTTTGTAAAGCGTTGTTTCGATGCGCTTAACCACAGAGAACACAGAGAGCACAGAGAGAAATTTAAAAAAACCTCCGTGGACTCTGTGAACTCCGTGGTGAAATCCGGGGAATTAATCGAGTCTCAAGCGCTGAACGAAAGCGCTTCCCACCGCAACGTGGGCCTGGTGATCGAAACCCGCCCGGACGAGATCACGCCGGACGAGATCCGCTGGCTGCGGCATCTGGGCGTGACCAAGGTGCAGATGGGCGCGCAAAGCCTGGATGACCACATCCTGGAGATCAACAAGCGCGGGCACGACGTCGAGTCCACCCGCCGCGCCACGGCCCTGCTGCGAGCGGCGGGCTTCAAGATCGTGCTGCACTGGATGCCGAACCTGCTCGGCGCGACCCCTGAGTCTGACCGGGAAGACTTCGCCCGTCTGTGGGACGGTTTCTGCCCGGACGAGATCAAAATTTACCCCAACCAGTTGCTGGCCAACGCCGAGCTGTACGAATACTGGCAGCGCGGCGAGTTCCATCCCTACACCACGCAGGACCTGATCGACCTGATCGCGGACATCAAGCCGAGCATCCCGCGCTATTGCCGGGTCAACCGCGTCATCCGGGACATCCCATCTACGAACGTAGTAGAGGGCAACCGCCGCACGTCATTACGGCAAGATGTGCAGCTCGTGTTAGAACAGCGCGGCACAGCCTGTAACTGTGTGCGCTGCCGGGAAGTGCGCAAACAGCACGTAAACGCGGAAAAAATTGAATTGCACGATCTGGCCTATCCCGCCGCGCAGGCAGAAGAGCACTTTATCTCCTTCGACACACCGGATGACAAACTGGCCGGCTTTATCCGCCTGTCCCTGCCCTCCTTGGATGCGCCGGATACAGAAATGTCTGATCTGGCTGGAGCAGCCCTTATCCGAGAGGTGCACGTGTACGGGCAGTCCTTGCCGGTGGGCGCGGAAAAAGAAGGGGCAGCTCAGCACGCCGGGTTGGGGACTCAATTGCTGGAGGAAGCGGAGAGAATTGCCAGGGGACGAGGATTTAACCGTTTGGCGGTAATTTCGGCGGTGGGAACACGGAAGTATTATCTCGACCGGGGTTTTGAACGCGGGGAGTTCTACCTCGTGAAAAATATCTAACCAATTCCCATGGATACCCTGCTGCAACTTTTTTGGTTATTCCTTAAAGTTAATCTATTAAGTACTTCCGGCCCGGCTTCGGTGGGGTTGCTGCACACTGAAGCAGTGGGGATCATTATGACCGAAGCGCAGTTCGTCCAGGCAGTCGGACTCTCGTCCGTGCTGCCCGGTTCGGATGCGCTGCAACTGGCGATGTTCGTTGGCTATGCGGCGGAAGGCATCCCGGGGGCGCTGATAGCGCTGGTCGGTTCGGTCCTGCCGCCCACGATCCTCATGTTTGGCGTGGTGTCCATTTTGCATCGCCTGCGACGCGAAGCCTGGGTCAGCCGCTTCGTGGAGGGACTGACGCCTGCTGTGGCCGTATTGATGTTGTTCGTGGCCTGGAAGGTGTTCACCGGGGGAAGCAACGGGGTTGTCAGCTGGCAGATGGGCGCCCTCGGCCTCGCCAGCATGATCGCGCTCATCTTTAATGCGCCGGCGCCGCTCGTCCTGGTGGTCGCCGGTATTTTGGGGATATTCATATTCTGATGAAGAACAAACCAGCCATCGAAGTAATAACAAGTGTGCCCGCCAAGCCATCCAAACTGGTTGTATGGGGACGCCTTTTCTGGTTGTTCATCAAGATCAACGTCCTGACCACTTCAGGCCCGGCTTCAGTAGGGTTGCTCTATAAAGAAGCTGTCGGGGAGTTGATGACCGAATCAGAGTTTATCGAAGCGGTGGGATTTTCCAATGTTTTGCCGGGCAGCGAGGCGCTGAAACTGGCCATGTTCGTCGGGTATGCTGCGGGTGGGATACCGGGAACGGTTGCGGCGCTGCTCGGCTCGATCCTGCCGCCGACGATCATTATGCTGGCGGTAGCGGCGGCCATTCAAAGGGTCCAGGGAGAAGCCTGGATGCAGGGCTTCATCAAGGGGCTTGCGCCTGCGGTAGCCATGTTGATCGCGGTGGTGGCCTGGCAAATCTTCAGGAGTGAAAGCACAAAAAACATCAAAACGCGCGCGCTGGTCATCGCCGGCTTGAGCGCCATCGCATTTTGGTTCAACATCCCATCTCCGCTTGTCCTGCTCGGGGCGGGGATCCTGGGTGTGATTCTGTTCCGCTGAGCAGGGAGATGGCTACAGTATGAATTCTGAAATATTGGTTGCAACCAACGGGTATAGCAGAACCTGGCCAGGCATCGAATATGCAGCCTGGCTGGCAGGAGTCATGCGCGCGCCCGTGACGTTGATCGGTATCATCGAGCAAAAGCAACGGCCGAACATCGATGAGGAAATCCATCCGCTGGAGGACGTCTTCAGCCGGGCAGTGGCGCTCTTCCAGGAAAAAGAGCTGGAATATCATCTGGAAATCCACGAGGGACTTGCCGAAGATGTGATCCCCAGAAAAGCCAAAGAGAAGGATTTCCTGACCGTGGTTACGCCGCTCGGCCGGCCACCGCTGCGCCGGTTGGTGCTGAGACGTTCCTTTCACCAGTTGATGGCCGATATCACGGGACCTGTTTTATACGTACCCTCGGCCTGTGTCCCGCCCATGCATATCATTATCTGCCTGGGCGGCCTGGGGTACGGGATAGCTGCCGAAAACCTGGGCCTGGAAATCGCCTCGCGTATCAAGGCGCCGGTGACATTCTTACACGTTGTTCCGCCAATCGACCTGGACTACCCGGAGTCGCGCACCGTGCGCGATAACTGGGATCACCTGGGAGACACGGACACCCTGTTGGGCCGCACACTGCGCAGTGCTCTGGATGAAGCTCAAAAAAGGGGTATTAAGGCAAACTTAAAGCTTCGCCAGGGGATTGTCATTGAAGAAATTTTGTCTGAACTTAAACAGGGAGAGTACGACCTGGTCTGCATGGGCTCGCCATATAGCAGGCATGGACTGCGACAATTCTATGCGCCCAATGTAACCGCTGAGGTGGCCGAGGCGATTGGTTGCCCGGTGTTGACAGTGCGCTTTAAACCCCCAGATAAGTAAAAAGGCTTGGAGAATATTCCAAGCCTTTTGTTTAGGACGTATCCAGTTCGCGAAAAGATATTCCGTTCAATTGCTAGCTCTGCCATTATCAAATCCCGGGCGTGTATCGATTCTCCCAGGCGCTGATCGCTGTGCGTATCACTGCTTTGATCTGATCGTCCGGCACATCTTCGAGGCCTTGATATTTATTGATCCCTACCCAGACGATAACGCCGCCTTCGGGCGATTCCTGCAAGCGGATGCCTTTCTCCATCAACGGCGTGCCAGCCAGTTGAGCATGCAGGATCGCGTCAATCTGCTCCACGATGCTCTGCGGCGCAGCAACAACTTCATCCTTGTCTATGTTCGGCGGAGGCGCCGGCCTGGGCGATTGGACCGGCCTGGCTTCAGGAGGGGGCGCAGGTCGAAGCGGCGTCGATTGAACAGGGGTAGGCTGAGCGGGTTGGTGGGCAGATGTTGGAGACTCCAACCACGGTCTGATCTGGGTCAAAACTGCAATAATGCGCTTACGCTGCTCGGCGCTCAGGGCAGCAGCCTCGATGCGCTCGCCTTCCAGCCTCAGGCGCAGGCCTCCGGCATCGTCCATGCTCACATCCAACAAGGAGCTTTCGTCAGGAGGCAGAACCGGGGTGACGGGCAGCAATGGCTCGGCCTGTGCTTCAGGCTCATTCTGTTCCACTCCTTCCGCTTCCTCGGCCTGTCTTCGCTTATATCCCTGCCCGCGGCCTTCGAAAAGCCCGAAGAAATAGCCAAAAAACATGGCCGCAACAGCCAACCCGATGGCAACAACTGGATTTTGTAACCACTCTAGCATAGTCAACTCCCTATTCTCTGACAATCCGGGCAAACATGCGTGCTCCGTTGGCCAATGACCAGGCGCTCGACCGCCGTCCCACAGACCGGGCAGGGCTGGCCCTTTCGGTCGTACACGCGGAAATGATTCTGGAAATCTCCGCCGCGATAAACCCAGTCAAGGCTGGCTCCGTTATGCCGGATCCCCTCCTGCAGGACTTCGCGGATCGCAGCCCACAATGCCTCGGCCTGCTCCCGCTTAACGGCATCAGACCTGATTAACGGGTGCAAACGGGCCCGGTGCAAAGCCTCGTCGGTGTAGATATTGCCCAACCCGGCCAAAAAAGACTGGTCGAGCAGCAACGGTTTCAATTGCCGGTGCCGTGCCTGTAAGCTCTCGTACAGCGCTTGTGCCGTAAACTCCTCGCTTAAAGGTTCAGGCCCCAATCTGCCGACCACCTCGTCCGGGTCGCGCACCAGCCAGACGCGTCCAAACTTGCGCGTGTCGTTGAACACCAGTTTTGTTTCCCTCACACCTAACCCCTCTCTCGGGCGGAGAGGAGGATTCTCCCCTCCCCTTGCGGGGGAGGGGCCGGGGGTGAGGGAAAGTATCATCCTATCATGCTTTTCCGGCGTTGCATTCTCTTCTTTTATATACAAATCCCCGCTCATGCGCAAGTGGACAAACAGGTGATAATGTGACAATTGGATTACAAAATACTTGCCACGGCGGCTGACCGCCTGGATTTCCTGCCCTTTGACCAGTTTTCTAAACTTCGCCGGAGTCGGAGTCGCCAGGGTACGAGGCCAGAGCAGGTCGGCTTTCAGGATACGTTTGCCAACCAGCTCTGGCCGCAGTTTTCGTGCTATGGTTTCGACTTCGGGAAGTTCAGGCATTTCTGTTGTCTAGATTACTGATAAGGTATTCGAAATATTAACACGGATCCCTGAGCAAAGGTTACTCTTCCAGTTGTTCACCCAGATAGACCTGCAATCCCATCTGCTCGATCTGGTCGAACTGAGCCTCGATCCAGTCGATGTGTTCCTCTTCATCTTCCAGGATCTCTTCGAGCAAATAACGAGTTCCGTTATCGCCCACCTCCACGGCCAGCCTGATCCCGTCATTGTAGGCTTTGATCGCCGTTTCCTCGGCTTCGTGGTCATTTTTATGCTGAATATCCACAGTTGCACCGATGTTGATCTTGTTGAGATTGCCGACAACCGGTATTCCCTCCAGGAACAGGATCCGCCCGATCAGCTTCTCGGCATGTTTCATTTCAACAATGGCGCGCTTCTCGGTTGCCTCGTGCAGTTTTTTGTAGCCCCAGTCGGCGCACATCTCGGAGTGCACCATATACTGGTTGATGGCAGTTAGCTCGTCTGCCAGAAGTGCGTTCAGGGCCTCAAGGATTCTTTCATTGCCTTTCATTTTTGTCCTCCACAGGATTTGAAATTTGTATTTGACAACGTTTATTCATTGAACATTTCTCCTACACTGCGCCCCTCATGTGCGCGGCGGATCACTTCTCCTAACAACTCCGCCACCGACAGGATGGTGATCTTATCTTCCAGGTACACCAGCTTTTCGGGCGGGATAGGGACCGAATCGGTGGTAATGATGCGTTTTAGAGGCAAGGTAGCCAGGCGTTGGGCTGCGTTGCGCGACAAGATGCCGTGAATGAATGCAACATATACATCCCGTGCGCCTTTGTCCCGGACCAGGTGGACAGCCTGCGCGGTCGAGCCGGCTGTATCCACCTCATCGTCTACAATGATGACGTCCCGGTCTTCCACATTGCCGATCAAGGTCAATGCTTCAGCCCTGGCATCGTTGGAAGCCCGGCGTTTCTCAATAAACGCGATCGGCGTATCCAGGTCAGCGGCATAATTGCGGCCTTTCTTGGCAAAACCCAGGTCCGCGGCTACCACTACGGGATCCTTCAGCTCAGAACGCAGGGCATCATTGATGTGCCCCACGATCAAGTGAGAAGCGGTCAGCACATCGCCTGGGATGGTAAAGAAGCCCTGGATCTGCCCGGCGTGCGGGTCCAGGGTCATGTACCGGTCTGCGCCCGCAACCTCGATCATATCAGCCACCAGGCGCGCCGTGATCGGCACACGCGGCTGGTCCTTCTTATCCGAGCGGGCATAAGCCATGTAAGGAACCACTGCCGTGATGCGCGCAGCGGAATCCAACCGCAAGGTCTGGATCATGATGAGCAGTTCCATCAGGTTGCGATGAACGTTGGTCCCTGTTTGTTGAATAACATACACGTCCTGTCCGCGCACGCTGCCGTGCAACTTGACAAACAGGTTCTCATTGGAAAACTCGATCACATCCCGTCCGCATAAGGGACTATCCAAATAGTCGGAAATTTTCTGCGCCAGCTCGGGGGTTCCCGTCCCGGCAAATAATTTAATATCCCCATATACTTTCATCTCGCTGCGGGATTGACGGGTCATCAACTCTCCTTCATTGTGGCGTCCCATTCCTCACGCAGAACGCTCATGTATAGGATGTCGCTGTACGAACCATTCTTGTAAACGGCCTGGCGCATACGCCCCTCGTGTACGAAACCGACTTTCTCGTACGCATGGATGGCGCGTTTGTTCTCAGCGTAGACTCGCAAAAAGATCCGGTTCAGGTTGAGGGTCCTGAAACCGTGGCGCAGCAATAAGGTCATCACTTCGCTGCCGTATCCCTGGTTCCAGACCGTTTTATCACCGATCATGATACCAACTTCTGCCGAACGGGCCACCCAGTCAAAATCAAAGAAACTACTATTCCCGATCAAACGCCAGTCGGTCCCATCCTTCATATCGATCACCAGCGGTTTTTCCTCTTGCGGGCGCTGCATGGCCCTCTCGAACCATTTTTCCTCGTCCACTGACGACATAGGCAGGAACAACGTGAGGCCCGCCGTTACTTCCGGATCATTGACCCAGATCACAAATTTTTCAAGGTCGCTGTGTTCCGCCCCGCGCAAGCGGACGCGTTTGCCATAGACTATGCTCATTCGAACCGTCCGTTCAACAACATTTTGACCGCTTCCCAGGGAGCCAGTTCGCGCTGGAAAACTTTATCCAGCACATCCTCATATCGAGACTTGGAGACCTGTTCGCGGAAACGCCTCACCAGCGTTTCCCGCAGCAGCGCATCCAACTCGGACCCCAGCCTGCTTCGCTCGCGAGCGGCCCAATCCCCGCTTTCACGCAGATACCCCGCATGACGGGCAATTTCGTCCGCCAGCTCGCTGATCCCCTCGCCTTCGGTCGCAACCGTTTTCAGAATAGGAGGGATCCACGAGCTATAGACCGGTTCCTCAGCTGCTGCAACCACTTCCAGTTTACCGTGATGCTGGAATACGTGCCGCACGGGATGGGCCAGTTCGAGCACGCTTTTAAGCGCCTTGAGCGTGTTCTCCACGCCGGGGCGGTCGGCCTTGTTGACCACCAGAATATCGGCGATTTCCAATATCCCGGCCTTAATGGCCTGGACGTCATCTCCGAGCCCGGGCGCTTCGATGACCAGCGTGGTATGCGCCAGGCGAGCAACCTCTACTTCTGCCTGCCCCGCGCCCACGGTCTCGATCAGAATCGTGTCAAACCCGGCAGCGTCAAAGATCTGTACCAACCCGGCCGTAGTTCTCGCCAGCCCGCCCAGTGACCCGCGCGAAGCCATCGAGCGGATGAACACACCGGTATCACCGGACAGGTCGCGCATCCGCACCCGGTCGCCCAGCACCGCCCCTCCCGTGAACGGGCTGGACGGGTCCACAGCAACGACCGCCACGCGGCGCTCTTCCTGTCTGCGAAAATGCAGCGCCAGCCGGTTGACCAGCGAAGATTTGCCCGTACCCGGCGCGCCGGTCACACCGATCAGGTGCGCTTTGCCGGTATGTGGAAAAAGTTCGGTCAGCGCCGCGCGGCCTTCAGGTGTATCATTTTCCACCTGGGTCAGCAGGCGGGTCAACGCCAGACGATTGCCAGAGAGAAGCTGCTCTGCTAAGCTCATTTTCAGGGAACTTATTCCGTCATTGCTGCTTTGACTTGCCGGATGATATCCTCTGTCGAGGCGCCGGGCCCGTAGACGCCGGTCACGCCAATCTCCTTCAAGCGGGGCAGGTCTTCATCGGGGATAATGCCTCCAATGAAAACCTTGACCTGCTCCTGCCCGTTGGCTTTGAGCAGTTCCAACACACGGGGTACAAGCGCCATATGTGCGCCGGAAAGGATCGACAAGCCCACCACGTCAACATCTTCCTGCAAGGCAGCTTCTGCGACCATTTCCGGGGTCTGGCGCAAGCCGGTGTAAATAACTTCCATGCCCGCATCGCGCAGGGCACGCGCCACAACTTTAGCGCCACGATCGTGCCCGTCCAAACCGGGTTTGGCAACCAGCACCCGGATCCTTCGACCCTCCGTCGGGCTCGTGGCATCACCTTGCTCAGGACTAGTTTTTTGTTCGCTCATAGGTCCTCCACCAGGGGTTTCTACGCGGATTATACTATGGGAGCTTTTCTCATTTTGGTTTTCCAGACTTTGCGATGAAAGAGGCCGGATACTTCTTTAATATGATATTCTTGTGACTTAGGCCTTATGGGGCAGGTCAGCGTGTAACCAACCTTAAAATTTATGCTATACTCAACTTATGCAAACGCCGCGCGCCTTCTGGCCCGCCTGGGCTGCACGACTCCAACACTTGAAACTGACCCCCTTCGCCGCCTGGTTGCTCGAAGCAGGTAGTCCCCTGACCCTGCTCGGCTCCCAGGTGCTTTATTTTGCCCGCCCGTTCATTGGCGGGGAACAGATGGAGGCGCTGGCGCGCGTCCTCGAAGAGGACGATGAAGTGCTTGCGTTCGCCCATTTCCTACGCGAGGAGGCTTCCGCATGAGCATCATTGGGCTGGCTTTGGTCCTCGCTGCGGCTGGTCTGTTGCTCGGGTTGACCTTTATCCGGCGTAAGACTGTGCCCATTTTCCGCCCGATCCCAGCCTTTACCCGTTTAAAGCGCGCCCTTGGCATCTCCGTAGAAGCAGGCACGCGCCTGCATATTTCGCTGGGGCGCGGCGGACTGCAAACCCCCGAAGCAGCGCCTGGCCTGGCCGGGCTGGCCATGCTGCGCTATCTCGCAGAGCAGACATCGGCCAGCGACGAACCGCCGGTGGTCAGTTCCGGAGCGGCCGATCTGTCCATCCTATCTCGTGATACTTTGCAGGCCGGATACAAAGCCGCTGGTGCGGAAGATTTCTACAATCCCGCCACCGGACGATTAACCGGCCTGACGCCTTTTTCCTTTGCAGCCGGGGCTATTCCCATCATGCAGGATGAAAACGTCTCAGCCAATATCTTCATCGGTCATTTTGGGCCTGAAATCGCTCTGCTGACCGACACCGCCGAGCGTACCAACAGCCCGGCTGTGGCTGCTGCCGTCGACCCCACCGCCCAGGCGGTGATTTACGCCAGCGTGGATGACCCGCTGGTCGGTGAGGAGCTTTTTGCCGCCGGAGCCTATAGCAACGCTGGAAACACGCACCAAGCCAGCTTGCAGGTGCAAGACATCCTGCGCTGGGCAATCATCCTGGTCCTGTTGGGCGGCTCTGCCCTGAAATTGCTTGGGATCATATAATGCGCATTGTTGCAGCTTTTGTCGCCATCGTCACTGGATTGATCGTCCTTCTGGGATACTTTGTCCCTGCTGGTAGTCTGCTCGAGCTCCGGCTGCAGTTGGTACAGTGGGCCGCCATCCTGGCAGCGACAGCTGTACTCGTAGGTGTGGTCAGTCTTCTGGGGGTACACTGGCAAAAAATCAGCACGCGCCAGAAAAACAGCGCTTACAGCATCCTGTTGATCATCTCGTTAGTTACAACATTTTTGTTAGGGCTGTTGGGGACAAACAACCCTTTAATAAGCCTTGTTTTAGACGGAATCATTGTCCCGGCTGAGGCTACCTTGATGGCGCTGTTGGCGGTAACGTTGATATACGCCAGCGTCCGCCTGCTGCGTCGCCGCGCCGATTCTATGAGTATTCTCTTCCTCGGAATTGCAGTCGTTATCCTGTTGATGTCCGCCCCCTTACCGATCGGCATGTTCCCGGGAGCTGACGTGGTGAAATGGTTCATTAATGAATTCTTCGCAGTCGCTGGAGCGCGCGGAATCCTGATTGGCGTTGCGTTGGGAGCGCTGACAACCGGTCTGCGCGTATTATTCGGGGTTGACCGCCCATATGGAGGCAAATGATGGCTGAAATCACTTGCCCCATGTGCGGAAAGCCCAACCCAGCCGAACTGGCTGTGTGCCAGTACTGTGAAGCGCGCCTGAAACCCCTCACCGATGAACTGAGCCGTTCGCAGCCTCCCATCCGTCCCGGCGAAGAGCCCACGGACGTGGATACCGGGCAATTGGAACCCATCCTGCCGCAATGGTTGCGCGATATCCGCCAACAGTCGCGAGAATCCGCCGATGAGGAGGCCGAGCAACCCGCGGCGGAGGAAAGAGGCGATCTGTTGGCCGGTCTGCAATCCCAGTCTGAAAGCGATGAAGAAATTCCAGATTGGCTGGCCGGCCTGCGCAGCGAGGGTGGACAGGTTGATTTTGAAGAAACGCCTGGCGATGATGATGACCTGGGCCCGTTGAAGAGCATGCTGGGCGAAGAGGCCCCGCTGGCGCAGGAAGGTGAAGACAGCCCGTTACCGGGTTGGGCTGCTGACCTGGACCCCGATGAGACAGAGCCGGCGGACAGGGATGAACTGTCCTCCTATTTCGCGGAGGAAGCACCGGGGCAAACTGGACCACAGACTCCTGCCTCCAGCCCCGACCTTGGGTGGGATGCCGATTTTGGAACAGAGTCTGTACCCCAGGCAGGATCCACAGAAGACGAATCTTCCTTTGATACTGAATTACCCGCCTGGCTGCAAGATGCAGGTCAGCCGCCAAGTGACGAGGCTGAGAGCGGTCTGCCCGCATGGCTGGACACTGAAAAACCGGCTTCACTATCAGAAGGCGAAGTTACAACACCCTCCGGCGAAGGCGGCCTGCCTGACTGGCTGGCATCGCTCGGCGAAGAAGAAACTGGCGAAACCGCCCCGGGACAGGACACCGAATCCGCAATAAAAAGTACAACTGACTGGCTGGCATCGCTGGAGGATGAAACGACCGGGACAGCTTCACCCCAGGAACCAGAGCAACCTGCCGTGGAAGGCCAGGTACCCGATTGGCTCTCGTCGCTTGGCCAGGAGAGCCCAGAGGAGATTGCTCCACAGGAAACCGAAGAATCTGCCGCGTCCGCTGATTTGCCCGATTGGTTGTCATCCCTCGCTGAGCAGAGCGCGCCAGAGGAAGAATTATCCACCGACGCCGAAGCCGTGGAACTAACGCAAGAGACACCAGAGAGTGAACCTCCTGATTGGCTTGCAACGCTGGGCGAAGCAGCCGGTGAGACCGAAACGCTCGACGTGGAGTTAGAAGCCCTCACATTCGCCTCCGATCTTCCGGCTGAAGAAGCCGCTGCCGGGCCCACATTTGTAGATGATGAGGGCCAGCCCATCTCGAGCGAAGATGTGGATGCCATCTTCTCGATGGATATGCCAGACTGGCTATCTGACGCCGAGGGGATGGCCCAAAGAGATGCCACACAGGCTGAAGCAGAAGCCCAGGCGGACGAGCTGCTTCCCGCTGACCTGCCCAGTTGGGTCCGGGCCATGCGCCCGGTTGAATCGGTTATCTCGGAAACAGAGGGGACATCGCCTGAGGATCAGCCGATGGAACAACATGGTCCACTGGCCGGACTACGCGGCGTGTTGCCTGCTGTAGCGGGAGCAGGGTTATCCAGCAAACCTAAAGCACACTCGCTCAAGCTCCTGGCCAGCGAAGACCAGCTTTCCAATGCGGCCATGCTTGAAAAAATGCTGGCGGAAGAAGTTACTCCTGAACCGGCCGCCACCCAAAAAATGGTGCTTACGCAGCGCATTCTCCGCTGGCTGATTGCAGCTTTACTCATCCTGGTAGTTGGCGTAACAGTCTACTACAATCCACAGATTAACCCGATACCGACCAGTGTTCCCCTTGAAACATCCGTTGCATTGGACTATATCAAGAACACCCTGCCAGCGAATGCCCCTGTCTTATTGGTTTTCGATTATGAAGCTGCCCGGGCAGGCGAATTGGAAGCGGCCGCTGCGCCCCTGGTCGACCAGATGCTCACGCTCAAATCCCCGCGCCTGAGCCTGCTTTCGTCCACACCGACAGGCTCGGGGTTGGCCGAACGTTTTATGCAGATCCTTCAAACTGATCGTGAATATGCTCGCAATGAAAACTTCATTAACCTGGGCTATTTACCCGGCGGCGCGGCGGGCGTGCAGGCTTTTTCCAAGAATCCTGTCACGACCAAGCAATTCACCACCACCGGAGAAGGCGCATGGACTTCACCTGCCTTACAGGGTGTCAGCCAGCTATCGGATTTCGCAGCCATCCTCCTGCTGACCGATGATGTGGAAACTGCCCGCATCTGGATCGAGCAGACCGAGAGCGACCGCGGCGAGGCCCGCCTCCTGGTCGTGTCCAGCACGCAATCGGGACCGATGATCAGGCCTTATGTCAGGTCCGGTCAGGTCGATGGGATGGTCACCGGCCTGGAAGGAAGCGCCCCCATCGAGCAGTCCAACAGCGGGCGCCCCGGTATGGCCCGCCGTTACTGGGATGCTTATGGTTTCGGCCTGCTGGCAGCGGTTTTGATCATCACACTCGGCTCCCTGTGGAGCCTGGTATCCAGCTTTCAGGCACTTCGCAAAGAACAGGGCAAGGGGTAATATGCAGCTTTCACCCGGACTCATCTCTGCCGCTGTCAGTTTTATTTTTACCATTCTTATTTTGAGCTATCTTATTGGCGATAATCCCCTTTTCAGGGCGGCTATCTATGTCTTTGTGGGCGCAGCTGCAGGATATGTTGCTGCCGTAGCATGGAACGAAGTCATATATCCGGCTCTGGTCGGACCAATTTTATCTGGGAGCGCTTTTGAAGGCCCGGTGCAGGGGATCGCGGTAGGCGTCCCGCTGCTTGGGAGCCTCTTGCTATTATTCAAAGTGTCACCCCGCTTATCGTCTATCGGCCAGTTGCCCATGGCTTACCTGGTGGGCGTGGGGGCTGCGGTGGCAATTGGCGGCGCGGTCCTGGGAACGCTTTTACCGCAGATCAGCGCAACCTTTAATAGCTTTGATTTGGTTTCAGCCGGCGTCAGCGGCGCCGATACAGCTTTCATGTTCTTTAACGGAGTGGTGGTTTTGTTGGGCGTGATTGGTACGCTGGCCTACTTCCACTTCGGCGCTACCCAATCAGACGACGGTTCTGTGCACCGCAACCCGATAGTCAATATCCTGGCCTGGATTGGGCGCGTTTATATCGCCATTACCTTTGGCGTTCTCTTCGCAGGCGTTTACATGGCTGCCCTGACCGCCTTGATCGAACGCATGGATTCGATCCGTAATTTCTTCATTCAATTGATCAGTTGATGTAATCATTCGAAGCCTATGCCCGTATCCCTCCTTGAAGATAGTTCTCTCCTGGCTGTAAACGTCGGCGCGTCATCCACCCGAGCGGTGCTCTTCGACGTGGTCGAAGGACAGTATCGGTTCATCGCTTCCGGACAGGCGCCATCCACAGCGGAAGCGCCCTACAAGGATGTTACGCTGGGTGTATACCAGGCCATTGAAAACCTGCAAAGGATCACTGGAAAAACCCTGCTCGATCAGAACAGCCAGCTGATTGCACCGGTGCAGAACGACGGGACCGGCGTGGATGCGTTTGCGGCCACGCTTTCGGCAGGGCCGACCTTACGCGCCGTCGTGGTCGGCCTGCTTTCCGAGGTTTCGCTGCAAAGCGCCCAACGGCTGGCGGAAACAGCCTACTTGCAGGTGATAGAAACTTTCGGTTTGAACGACACGCGCAAACCGGACGAGCAGATCGATGCTGTGTTGCGCGCCCGTCCCGATGTCATCATCTTGACCGGTGGAACGGACGGTGGCGCATCGCGCTCGGTACAAAAAATAATCGAATCAATCGGCCTGGCCTGCTACCTGATGCCGGAAGAAAAACGCCCGGCGATCCTCTTTGCCGGTAACCGGAGTCTGGCCGATTCTGTTAAGGGATCGCTGGGCAAGCTAACCCCGTCATTACATTTCAGCCCCAATGTCCGCCCTTCTCTCGATACGGAAGACCTGGGGCCTGCTTCTCGAGAACTGGCCCAAGTCCTTTCGGATGTGCGTAAACGACAAATGCCCGGCGTGGATCAACTGGCAGCCTGGACAGGGGGACGCATCCTGCCCACGGCGTATGCCGAGGGGCGCATCATCCGCCTGCTGAGTCAAATGAACGGCGCAAACCGCGGCATCCTTGGGGTGGACATCGGCACGACGGCTGCCGTGGTCGCCGCCGGGTTCAACGGCAAACTTACCCTGGGCGTGTACCCGCAATTCGGGTTAGGCGAGAATTTACCCGGGTTACTGGGATATGCCGAACTCGAAGATATCATGCGCTGGCTGCCGTTGGACATTGCTCCCAGCGTGGTACGTGATTATCTTTACCAACGTTCTCTTTACCCGGGGACCATCCCCGCTACAAAGGAAGATCATGCCATTGGCCATGCCATTACCCGCCAGGTATTGTATCTGGCGCTCCGGGAGGCCAGACGCAGTTTTCCATCCGAAGCCCGCCTGGTAAAAAAGGACCTGATGCCCCTGTTCGAGCCGATCCTTGCCGGTGGAGGCGCATTGAGCGATGCTCCCACTCCCGGGCAAAGCCTGTTGCTTTTACTGGATGCACTGCAGCCGGTAGGGATCACTTCGATCATTATCGACCAAAATAACCTGCTGCCCTTGTTGGGAGCAGCAGCTGAATCCAATCAGTTACTGCCCGTGCAAGTGTTGGAATCAGGCGCCTTCCTGAGCCTGGGTACGATCGTTTCGGTCATCAGCTCGGCCAGCTATGGCCAGCCGGTGTTGCGGGCGCGTCTAACGTATGAAGACGGCACTGAAGCCCGCGCAGAAGTCAAATTTGGCGGCCTTGAAATATTACCGCTCGCAATGGGACAAACCGCCCGCCTTAGCCTGCAGCCCCTGCAGCGCTCCGACGTGGGCAACGGCTCCGGTCGCAATGCTGCAGTACAGGTTGCTGGCGGAGTCATGGGAGTTGTCATCGATGCGCGCGGCAGGCCGCTGACGCTGCCGGATGACGCGGTACGCCGCCGTGAGTTGTTAAAGAAGTGGCTCTGGTCTGTGGGAGGCTGAACCTATGCTTGCACCTGTCAACCATATCCTGCCTCTGACAACCATCGAGCGCGAACGAGTTTTGCCCGTTTCCGGGAATGTGATCGCGAAACTCAACCAGAATGTCTCCTCTACCGATTTGATTGCCGAGGCTACCTGGTCACGTGAGCACCTGTTGATCGACGTTGCCCGAGCCCTGGGCATTTCCGCGAACGCCGCTGACCGATTGATCCGTGTCAAGGTGAAGGAAAAAGTCTCCGAAGGGACAGAAATTGCGGTCGGAAAGGGTATGGGTTCACGCACAATCCGAGCGCCGCGTGAGGGCCGTGTGGTTGCCGTTGGCGCCGGGCAGGTCTTGATAGAGACCGGCGATGCATCCATACAGCTCAGGGCCGGCATTCCGGGAACCATCGTGCACATCATCCCAAACCGGGGAGCGCGCATCCGTACGGTGGGATCCCTGATCCAGGGCACCTGGGGCAATGGCCGGATAGAAACAGGGCTTCTATTCAACCTGGCCGAAGGCCCAGCTGACGTGCTGACCGCTTCGCGCCTGGACGTCAGCCTGCGAGGCGCCATTATCCTGGCCGGACTCATCCGCGATGCGGAGACATTGCGCACAGCCGCAGAATTGCCCGTCCGCGGACTGATCCTGTCCAGCATATCACCCGGGTTGCTTCCAACTGCACAGCAAATGCGATTCCCGATCCTGGCAATTGACGGCTTTGGACAAATTCCGATGAATTCAGCGGCCTACAAGCTCCTGACCACCAATGCCAAACGGGATGTGACCATCAACGCAGAAGCCTTTAACCGCTACACTGGCGCCCGCCCTGAAATCATCATTCCTTTGCCGGTCTCACAAGAACCTCCCCTGCCCACGGATGTGAGCACACTGGAAACCGGTCAAACCGTGCGCCTGCGACGTGCGCCCCATACCGGTGAAATCGGAACGCTGGTCAAACTACATCCTGGCTTGTCTTCCCTGCCCAGCGGCCTGCGCGCCCCGGCCGGTGACGTAAAGTTGGAAAACGGGGAACAAATCCTCGTTCCTTTGGTAAACTTGGAAATTGTGGGATAATATTGTCAACGGAACCTAGGCTGGAACGGGTACGCTGCAAACAAAGTGAGGAGAGTGTATTATGTACGAAGGCGATGATCTTAATTATGAAGATGAAGAGATTCCAGCGGAGGAATCAAGTAATCGCACGTTCCTGGTCGCTGCCGGTATCCTGGGGGGCATCGTATTGCTTTCCCTGGCCTGCCTGGCGGGCTACTGGTTGGTCATCCGGCCGCAACAGCTTGCCGCCAACCAGACGGATGAGCAGAGCGCCCAGGCCACCCAGAATGCGCAGATCAACGATGCGCTGACAGCCACCGGGGTTGCCTTCGATCTCTCCCAGACGCCGCAGTTTACAGCAACCCTCGTCCCAACAAACACCTTGGTAGTTGCCCAGCCGACCGCGACAAATACGCCGCTGTTCACCAACACACCTGACCCGGCAACGCAAACTGTCGCGGCCGGATTAACGCAGGTAGCGGCGTCCACGGCGACTGTCATATTAACCACCACGGCGCTGCCAACGTCCGGGTTTGCCGATGAGTTCGGTCTACCGGGGTTGGTGATTGCTGCGATGGTGTTTGTAGCTGTTATCTTCCTGGCGCGCAGGCTGCGAGCCGCACCAACCAAATAATCACTTATCAGTATAAGTAGACCCTGGAGGTTGTGACAATCTCCAGGGTCTATTTTTGTAATCCCGTTTTTGTACCAACATGACCCCCACGAGTACTACAAGTATCCCTGCCCACTGGGTGCCTGTCAACGTCTCGCCAAGCAATATCCATCCCAACAGCGCAGTCCAAACGGGGGAAAGGTTAAGTAAAACGTTCATCTCGAAGGCTTGCAACGATTGCAGGGAATGATTGTACAGCACGTACCCCAGGGCAGTGTTGACCGCTGCTAGGAACAGAACCAGACCCCAGGTCCCGAGAGATGCGCTGGGAACCCCTTCAAACGGCATGGCGATTGCCAGGAGCAGTCCGCCGCCTATAGCGAGGGGTAAGGCCGTCAGTGTCAATGTGCCCACCGGACGGTCAAGGACTGCAACCCTGCTGAGCAATCCGAAGAGCGTAAAACCGAGCAAAGCCAGCATAAAGATCGCCAGGCCAATCGGTTCGCCGGGCTTTAAGCCAGGGGAAAAGAACAGCGCCATGCCCGCCAGCACGATGCATATTCCAATGA
Organism: Anaerolineales bacterium; assembly: GCA_011389535.1. Lineage (GTDB taxonomy): Bacteria > Chloroflexota > Anaerolineae > Anaerolineales > Villigracilaceae > JAABUE01. The sequence continues at coordinate 236 of JAABUE010000012.1, read as the reverse complement.
TTTGTATGCGTTTAGGAATCTCTCCCAGCCAGACGATCCCGCCAAATAAAACTGTGACCGTGATCAGGCTCATCAAGAAAGAACCGGTGGCAGCAGGCAAAAAACGCAGTGCCCAGAACATGGCTCCGTTGGCCAGCGTATACGCACTGAAACCCAGCAGGGCCATCCGCGACCACTGGGCGCGGGTGAGCGAAAAATTACGGCGACGCAGGAAAGGCAGCAGGCATGCAAAGCCG
>JAABUE010000120.1 GCA_011389535.1 Anaerolineales bacterium | reverse complement strand
GCTTCTTCTGTTTCTATCGCTTCTAGTCGCAGGATATCAGCCTTGGTGACGGCTGGCTTGTGCAGGCCCGTGATCTTCGAAGTGACAGTTTTGAGCGCTGAATCATCCGGCCGTTTGGTTTGCAGGTATCCCCAGACTGCCCTGGCGGCATTGATACCATCTTTGCGGGCATAGCCCACCAGCCCGTCGCTGGCTTTGCGCGCCCAGCCGCCAACGAAAATTCCCTCGATTGGTTTTTGTGCTTCCATATCGAAACACTCGTAAGAGATGCCCTCCACCGGAAAAGCCGGGCTTGTGTTCTTGACAAACTCATTCCACTCGATCGGCAGGCCGAAGGTCTCGTCCACTTTATCGCCGATGGCAAAGATGACGGTTTCTACGTCAAGGGTGCGTTTATTACCTGTACCGCGCGCTTTGGTGTCGCCGTCTTTCAAAACGAGGGTGGTGTCCTCAACCTCCAGTTGGGTCAGCAGGCCATTCTCTCCCAGCATCCGGACCGGCGAACTCAGGAATTCGAACCGGAAGCGCGTATCGGAGACTTTTTCGATTGCCTTGGGCATGGCCTCCAGGATAGCCGCGCGGGCAGCTTGAGGGTCCTGGTCCACCGCCTCCATGATCGATTGGACGCGGGCGATTTCGCTGTCTAATGCGTCCACATCCAGGTTGGCGATCACGTACTCCATTTCCTTCTTGTCAAATTTGACTTCGGCCGGTCCGCGCCGCACGACGGCGATGACCTCGTCAACTTTCTCCTGGCGGATCAGGTAGCGGGCAACGTCCACCATCACGTTGCCTGCGCCGACGATCGCGCAACGCCTGCCAAATCGGTACTGTAACTGGCTGTTTGGCGGCAGCAGGTTGTAATAATAGACCACATCCTTGGCGTGATAGACGCCCTTCAAGTCTTCACCGGGCAGGCCGAGCCATTTGGTGCCCTGTGCTCCGGCTGTGACGAGGACCGCCTGAAACCCAAGATTCCGCAGGTCCTCGAGGCTCAGGTCGCCCTGCGCGCCGATACTGATGTTGCCGTAATAATCGATGTTGGGGTTTTCGAGAATCTGGCGGAACTGCTTGCGTAGACCCACCTTCATTGTATATTTGGTCGGATAAATGCCATATTCAGCCAGGCCTCCTGGCTTGATATCACGGTTAAATAGCACAACGTGCGCGCCCTGGTTGGCGAGCTCGCGTGCTCCGAACAATCCGGCTGGGCCGGCACCGACGACAGCTACTAAGTAACGATTGGTCACTCTTATCCTCCTTCAGGTACGACAGAATTTCAGACCAAGCCTGTCGAATTATATGAAGAAACTGAACGACGGGCAAGTTAATTGTTCCGATTGATACGAAAACTTTATACATCGGCTTTGCCGAATGCTGCTATTTTTACACAGAAGTGATTGCAAAAAACTTAGCGATTGCTTAAGAAAATCTATCCCATTGGTAATCGCTGTTCGTAATTCTACGATATCCCTCGATATTTTGCCAGAAATCCACGAATAGTGATTGGGAAATCCATATCTATGTTAAGATTAAGCAACGCTCGACTTTTGGAGGAACCATGGACCAAGACAGCAATCAAGAGCCCAGAAAACGGTTACGGACTATCCTTTCCAGCCAGGACGATGAAACAGAAGGGCAACCTCAACCGCAGGATCAGCCTCAGCACCAATCCCCATTCGTGCAACTTCCCAAGCGGAAACCGTACACGCAGCAGACGCTCTCGCCTGCTAGAGAAGTTGCCAGTCCGCAGGAGCCTGCGCAGACATCTCCCCCGGCTCAGCCTCATCCATCAGATTCCAAGAAAATTGTCGCTCTGCAGGACTCGTCCCAAGCGCCTCCCCCCGCTCCTCCGTCTGATTCTACTTCGAGAGGGTTAAGGTTTGGCCCTGCGTTTTGGACAGTGACCGGAATTCTGTCCTTGGTGGTCAACGCTATTCTCATCGCGGTGCTGCTGGTTCTGTATAACATGTTTGGTCAATTACAAAGCTTACAGGGCACAGCCAGCAATATTGGCGCTTCTGTGCTTGGCGGCATGTATACCAACTTCGAAAAGATGGACCGGGCAACGATCAAAACCGTGATCCCGGTGGATGCCCAAATTCCTCTGGATATCAATGTGCCTGTCCAGACGACCACCCAGATCACCCTGGCGGAGGCGGTCAATATTCCGAATGCTCAGGTAGTGATCACTACCGGTGGGCTCAATATCAATTCGAACGCGCGCGTCACACTGCCTGCCGGCACGCCGCTTATGGTCAACTTAGACTTTAACCTGCCAGTGCAAACAACGATCCCCGTCCATTTGGAAGTGCCTGTCAACATCCCCATGGCTAATACCGAATTGCATGAACCTTTTGTCGGTTTGCAGAGGGTTGTCCAGCCCTGGTACTGCATGGTAGAGCCAAATGCATTCAGTTTGAATGGGCAGGCGATCTGCCGGTAAGGTCAGTTCGCTTTGAAGCATCTGGATTTTCATGACTGAAAAGATTGTTCAAACTGCTCTTTCCAACGGCATGAAGGTTTTGCTCAAGGAGATCCATACTGCGCCGCTGGTTTCTTCCTGGGTATGGTACCGGGTCGGCTCGCGGGATGAAATCAACGGGTGCACTGGAATCTCGCATTGGGTGGAGCACATGCAGTTCAAAGGCACGCCCCAATTCCCGGCCAGCATGCTCGACAAGGCCATCTCGCGCGAAGGCGGCATGTGGAATGCCATGACCTACCTCGATTGGACGACCTACTTCGAGACCATGCCCGCTGACAGGATCGACCTGGGCCTGCGCCTCGAAGCCGACCGCATGGTCAATAGCGCGTTCGACGAGAAGGAAGTTGGTTCCGAGCGCACGGTGATCATCGCCGAGCGTGAAGGCAACGAAAACGAGCCGCATTTCCTGCTTGGCGAAGCTGTCCAGGGCGCCGCCTTCCGCGTGCATGCCTATCACCACGAAGTGATCGGCGATATGGCTGACCTGCATTCCATGACCCGCGATGACCTCTACAGGCACTACAGGACTTACTATGTTCCCAACAACGCCGTCATGGCAGTGGCGGGGGATTTCGATGCTGACCAGATGCTGGAGCGCATCCAAGAACTCTATGAACCAATTCCGGCTGGATCGGAACCAGCACGCCTCGCGCGCCCTGAACCCGAGCAAAAAGGTGAGTTGCGCCTCGCGGTAGAAGGTCCCGGCGAAACAACCTACGTCCAGGTCTGCTACCGTTTCCCGAACGCATCCGACCCCGATTTTTTTCCGCTAACCGTGCTCGACAGCCTCCTGGCAGGCCCCAGCAACCTGAACATGTTCGGCGGCGGTATCTCGAACAAGACCTCCCGCCTGTACCGAGCATTGGTGGATAAAGAGCTGGCGGTCAGTTTGAGCGGTGGGTCTCAGGCCACGATTGACCCCTTCCTTTATAACATATCGATCACGATTCACCCGCAACGCCAACCGGAAGAGGCCCTGGCAGCCCTGGATGATGAGATCAAGCGTATCCAGGATGAGCCTGTGGATGAGGATGAAATTGCCCGCGCCATCAAGCAGGCGCGCGCCATTTTTGCATATGGCAGCGAAAACATCACCAACCAGGCTTTTTGGATGGGTTATGCGGAGATGTTCGCAGACTACAACTGGTTCCTGACCTATCTCGATACCCTGACCACGGTCACACCGGCTGATGTACAGCGCGTGGCGCAGCAGTACTTGTTGCCAAGGTCACGCGTGATCGGTACCTATGTTCCCAGCGGCGGGGAGGTTTAAGATGGCATCCATGCTACATTCCCTGCCTGGCGCGGACGATACCTATCGTGTGGAACTGCCAAACGGTATTGTTGTACTCGCGCGCGCGAATTTCAACAGCCCCTCTGTGGTGATCAGCGCTTACCTGTACGCCGGCGGCCTGTTCGACCCGGACGAAAAACTTGGCCTGGCGGACTTTGTCTCTTCGGCCTTGATGCGCGGTACGCACAAACGTGATTTCCAAAAGTTGTATGATGAGCTTGAATCGGTCGGGGCCAGCTTCGGCTATAACTCCGGCACGCATTATGCCGGCTTTGGCGGGCGCTCGCTGGTGGAAGACCTGCCACTCCTGCTGGACGTGATGACTGATACGTTGCAAAACCCGGCCTTCCCGGCAGATCAAGTGGAGAAACTGCGCGCGCAAATGCTCACCGGCCTGGCGATCCGCGCCCAGGATACGTCTGACATGGCATCGCTGACGTTCGATGAGTTGCTCTACGATGGGCATCCTTACAGCCGTTCCGACGAAGGCTGGCCGGAGACTATCCAGGCTATCACGCAGGATGACCTGGTGGAATTCCATCGTAAGCATTACAGTCCGCACGGGATGGTGATCTCGATTGTCGGTGCGGTGGAGCCGGAGAAAGCTGTGGCTGAAGTCGAACACATGTTAGGCGGCTGGCAGAACGAGGTACAGGATGAAGCGCTGGAGCTTCCCGAATTCAGGCCGCCGGCCCAGACAATCCAGCGGCATTACTCGATCCCGGGGAAATCGCAATCCGATCTCGTCATGGGTTCTTATGGCCCGAAGCGTAATGATCCTGAGTATTTGCCCGCGACGTTGGGAAATAATATCCTGGGGCAGTTCGGCATGATGGGGCGGATCGGGGACGTAGTCCGTGAGCAATCGGGGCTGGCGTACTATGCTTACTCGCAATTAAGCGCTGGCGTTGGACCTGGCGCGTGGTACGTGAGCGCGGGGGTCAACCCGGCGAATCTCGAAAAGGCAACGGAGCTGGTCAAACAAGAGTTGAAGCGCTATGTAGAGGAAGGTATCAGCGCCGAAGAACTGGCTGACAGCCAGGCCAATTATGTTGGGCGGTTGCCGCTCTCGCTGGAGTCGAATGGCGGAGTGGCCGGTGCGCTGCTAAACGTCGAGCGTTATGGCCTTGGGCTGGATTATTATCGCCAGTATCCTGATCTGGTGCGTGCGGTCACGGTGGACGAAGTGCTCGAAACCGCGCGCAAGTATATTGACCCCGAGCGGTTGGTGATTGCCACGGCAGGACCTTAGTGTAAATGGGCCCTGAGCGGAGACCGAGTGCAACGAGGTGCAGTCGCATTGTCCCCGATGGGGGAAGGGCGGTAGCAAGAGCAAAAGGATGATAATAAGAACTGGTGTAGACCTGATCGAAATACCTCGCATCGCGGAAGTGGTGTCCCGGCATGGGAAACACTACCTCGAGCGGATCTACACCCCTGCCGAGCTGGAATTATGCGGTGCGCGCAGCGAGTCCCTGGCTGGGCGCTTCGCCGCTAAAGAAGCTGTCGCCAAGGCGCTGGGTTGTGGGATCGGCGATGTCGATTGGAAGGAAATCGAGATTCTGGGAAATGAGCTGCGTGCACCTGTTCTGCATTTACACGGTAAGGCAGCCCAGAAAGCGGACGAGTTAGGGTTGAGGAACTGGTCGGTCAGTTTAAGCCACAGCCAGAGTCATGCGGTTGCATTCGTGGTAGCACTCGGTTAAAACCACACTACCCATGGGCCAGTTCCATGGGTAGCGGGTGCAGGGGGGAGAAGCATGTAGAGCAGTCTCACTGCTCGATAAACCAACGGGGAGGCAATCGTTAGTGTTTGTCTTCGATGCCGATCCACAGGTGGCCCGGCAGAACAGGGCGATAAGGGCGGACCATAATTTTCCCAATTTTGGGTTTCTCGCCTGCCCCGCCATCACTGGCGGGGTCTTCCATCTTTTGGTCTGCGGGGAGCATACTGGGATGGATGAGACACAGGTTGGGGTCGCGCCCATATTTGTGCCGGTAGTAGTCCACCGCCCGCTCGATCTTAGCGGTCAATGCGGTCTTGGGGTCATTATCGAACCAGAGCATGCCAGCGTTCATGTTTTGCCTTCTTTCTTTGATCAAACATGCGGGATCCAGAACTTGAGCCAGTCGTTGCCTTCGCGCAGGGCGAACTGCAAGCCGGCTTGCAGGTGTTTCAAGGTGGAGCCGGGGACGCCGGTCAGGCGGTCGGCGGTGCGGTCATCCTTGACTACGCCAAAGATGCGTGTGCGGAAGGCTTCCAGCCAGGTCTCCACCTTGGTAGCGCGTTGAGCGTTCATCGAGATGAGCGGCCAGACCCGTCGGGAGGGTCCGCGCAGGAGCAGCCAGCGCAGGGTCTGGCGGGCATCGAAGTCGATCTGCTCCATGCTCTCCAGGTCATCGAGCAGGAGCAGGATGGACTGGCTGCTGCCCTTGTTGGCGTGCGCCCAGCCGGAGAGCGAGGCGAGGAAATCGATGGCGGAATCGTGGTAGGTGGGGAAGATCCCCACGCAGTGATCCAGCTCGGCCAGGTGGCCCCACTCGTCGGGATAGTTGCTCACGACCCCGAACTGGACGTCACCGGGGGCGTGCATGCGGGAGGCGGCCTGGGCGATGACCTGCAGCAGGGCGGTTTTGCCCGCGCCGGGGTCAGCGGCGATCAGGAGCGGACCGGGGCTGGGGTCGTGCAGGTTGAGCAGGACCGGCAGGCCGTCGGGAGCCAGACCCAGCAGCAGGGCTTCTTTGGGCAGCGGACCCAGCTCGGAGAGGGAATCGGCCAGGGAAGGGGTGGCCGGCACGGGTTTAGGCTGATTCGGGTCGATTTCTGGCTGGAGATCAGCCATGGCTTCGAGCATGAGGGAGAAGGAGCGCAGGGGATTGTTCATGGGAGGGTCCTGGGAGAAAGCAGAAACCGGTAAAAATAGAACTGATGTTCTAATAATACAGTTAATTCATGCCCCTGTCAAGCACTTTTTCGATTTTAGTGAATTTCCATGGTAAAAATCCGGATTCACGGCAAAGCCTGGAGGATCTTCATTTTGATGTCCTTTTATAGCCGTCATCTGGGATAAAATAATCAAACATACTGGAGGCGAAATGTCAAAAGAAACTGTACGCCAACTTGCCAATGCCCTGTCGGTGGTTCTGGCTCTAACGGTCAATATCCTGGCTTCGGCGCTGCCGCTGAACGGTCAAAATACCGGTGAAATCTCGGACCGTTTCGAGGTGTTCTTTGTGCCGGCCGGTTATGTATTTTCCATCTGGGGGATCATTTATATTGGCTGGATCGCTTTTGCGATCTACCAGTTTACCCCTGCACAAAAGGAAAACCCTCGCCTGAAAAGGCTCGGATATTGGTTTGCGTTAAGCGGCGTGTTCAATGCGGCCTGGCTTTTCTGCTGGCACTACAACCTGTTCGGGCTGAGCGTTCTGGTCATGCTGGCGCTATTGGGCACGCTGATCGTTAGCTACTTGAAGCTCAACGTGGGAAGTACGCCGGTCAGTGCTGCCGAGAAATGGAGCGTGGATATTCCCTTCAGCGTTTACCTGGGCTGGATTTCGGTCGCTACTATCGCCAATATCACCGATTATCTGTACTATATCGGTTGGAACGGGTTCGGGATCGCGCCCCAGGCCTGGGCGGTCATCATGCTGGTCGTCGCCAGCCTGCTTGGCCTGGGCATGGCGCTTATCCGCCAGGACGCTGGTTTCCTGTTTGTGTTCGTGTGGGCTTTTGCCGGGATCGCGCTCAAGCAGGCGGCTGCGCCGCTTGTAGCGTATAGCGCCTGGGCGGCGACTGCGCTTGCTTTGGGGCTGGCAGTGTACAGCCTGGCCCGGAGGCGAGAGAGCCTGTCAGCCTGAGAAACAGCGTCTCAAGCGACTTGAGCATCTTTCGGAAAGAACTGAATTTTGTGTCATCGCGAGCACTTCGACAAGCTCAGCGTAAACTCCGCGAAACCACCTCCTTGTAACGGGAGATTGCTTCACCCTTACAGGGTTCGCAATGACATGTTTTTAAGGGGGGCCGCTTGATTGTACGTCTGACCTGGCGTACACTTGGTGGAATTCTTTTATCTTTTCAAAAAGAAAGGGGAAGTGGGGTGTTGTGGACGGGCGCAG